>JBOGVH010000038.1:0-5241 GCA_050695235.1 Actinomycetota bacterium | reverse complement strand
GCCTCGCCGCCTACGGTGTCGAGGCCGTCCACCACGCCGTGGATGATCGGCTCGATCGTTACGCGCCGGAGGCGTGGGCGGCCTGTCTCCTGGACCTGATGGGAAGGACCGGCCCGAGCGCGGTCCTGGCCGCCGGCACCGACCGGGGGAACGAGGTCATGGCCAACGTCGGCGCCCGAACGGCCCTGCCGATGGCCGCCAACTGTACCGAGGTGGAACCGGGCGAGCCGGGCACCCCCTACCTGATCTCCCGGCTCCGATGGGGCGGCAGCCTCCTCGAGGACGCCCGTCTGCACGGGGACGTCAAGCTGCTGACGGTCGCCCCCCACGCCGTCCGGGCGGAGGAAGGGCCCGCGGCCGGCGGATGGTCCGTCGAGGAGTTCTCGCCGAAACTCCAGGACGCCGACTTCCGAGTGCAGGTGGCCCGGGAGGAGGGTCGGCCGGCGGGCAAGATCTCGCTCCCCGAGGCCCGGGTGGTGGTGGGGGGCGGACGCGGCGTGGGAGGCCCTGAGGGGTTCGGCCCGCTCGAGGAGCTCGCGGAGCTCCTCGGTGGCGTTGTCGGATGCTCGCGGGTGGTCACCAGCCTGGGGTGGCGTCCCCACACGGACCAGGTGGGACAGACCGGGGTTCGCATCGCGCCGGACGTCTACATCGCCTGTGGCATCAGCGGAGCCATCCAGCACATGGTGGGGGCCAAGGGGGCCAAACGGATCCTGGTGGTCAATACCGACCCCCAGGCGCCCATCCTGGGCCACGCGGACTACGCGATCATCGGCGACGTCCAGCAGGTTGTTCCGGCCCTGGTTTCGGCGATCATGGAGGCGAAGGGTCGATAGGCTCGCCGCCCCACCGGCGGGTTGCGCCTCCCTCGGCTTATCGGCGACAATGTCGTTTCTCATGTCCCGGCTTCGGGTACGCAGCGTGCAGCGGGATCCGCGAGTAGGCCTCGCGGAGTTGCCGATCGTGCCCATCACCCGATCCGGCGACCGGCACCGCGGCCGTTAGTCGAGGCTCCACCGGCGGTCGCCGCCCTCCCGAGAAGGAGGAAGCCACGCGATGAGTTGGAACGCATATTCCGATCCGCTCCCGTCCATGTTGCACGCGATCGGTCGGACCCCCCTCGTGCGCCTGCGGCGCATCGAGCCGCGGGGCCATGAGCTGCTTGCAAAGGTGGAGTGGTACGGACCCACGGGCTCGGTCAAGGACCGCATCTACGCGTTCATGCTCGACCGTGCGGAACGACGAGGGGAGCTCAGGGCGGGGATGACCATCCTCGAGTGCACGACCGGAAACGCCGGGATCGCCTGCGCGGCCGTGGCGGCGATCAAGGGCTACCCCTGCGTCGTGATCATGCCCGAGGGGATGGGCGAGGAACGCAGGAAGATGATCGAGGCGTACGGTGCCGAGCTCATCCTCACGCCCGGCGGCGAGTCGGACATCGACGTCGCGCTCGCGCAGATGGAGGAGATGAGGAAGGCCCAACCCGGGAAGTACTTCGTCCCGGCCGAATTCGAGAACCCGGACAACATCGAGGCTCATCGGCTCACGACCGGACCGGAGATCTGGGAGCAGACCCGTGGAGGACTCGATGCGGTGGTCGCCGCGCAGGGGACGGGCGGGTGGATCAGTGGGGTCGCGCGCTTCCTGGACGAACGGGGATCCCGGGCCAGGATCTACGCCGTTGAGCCGGCGGAGTGCGCGCTGATCTCCGAGGGCGAATGGGGCCCGCACGGCATCGCCGGGATCGGCGACGGGATCGTGCCGAAGAACCTGGACCTGTCCGTCATCGACGGCATCGTCACGGTGACGACCGAGGAGTCCTGGGAGATGGCACGCCGGCTGGCCCGGGAGGAGGGCATCTTCTGCGGGACGTCCTCCGGGTGCAACGTCGCGGCCGCCCTCGTCGTTGCCGCGGCCCATCCCGAGCTCCGGCGCATCGTGACCGTCGTCCCCGACACGGGCCAGCGGTACTTCTCGTCGGGCCTGTTCGGGGAGCCGCCCCGGGGTGAGATCCCCGAACGCGAGCACAGGTTCGACCCCCACACGGCCGCGCAGCTCCGGCGGCACCGGGATCGACTCGAGCTCCTGGGCGGACGGGCCAGCCAGCCCCTGCCCGCCTGAGCAGCCATCCGTTGCGGGTATCCTCCGCGACGGAGGTGGACGGGTGACCTATCCCATGGAGAACGAGGACCGGGCCATCCAGGACAAGGCTCGGCGGTTCGTGGACGAGGAACTGATCCCCCACGAGCTCGAGGCCGAGATGAACGCCGGCCAGCTCCCCCGAGACGTTATCGAAGGGCAGCAGGCCAAGCTCCGGGAGCTCGGGCTGTGGTCCATCAACATGCCGAAGGACCTCGGCGGCGCGGAGCTCACGACGTTCCAGCAGGTGCTGGTGTCGGAACAGATCGGCCGGGTCACGAACGGGCTCGGGTGGGTCCTGCACACCGGTCCCCAGTGGGCCGTGGGGGTGTTCTCCGCCGACCAGGTGGACCGGTACCTGAAGCCCATGGTCGCCGGCGACAAGCGCGAGTGCTACGCGATCACGGAGCCGAACGCGGGCTCCGACGTGGACGCGATCGAGTCCACGGCGCGCCGGGAGGGTGGCGACTACGTCCTGAACGGGACGAAGTGGCACGTCACCTCGTTCAACAAGGCGGAGGTGGTCTTCTTCCAGGCCAAGCTGGCCGACGGCCCGAACGCCGGGTCCCATGGGCTGTTCATCGTCGACATCCCGTCCGAGGGTTTGCGGATGGTGCGCGCACCCGCCTACACGCACACATACGCGGACCAGCACGCGATCCTGGAGTTCGACGACGTGCGGGTGCCGGCGGCCAACCTGATCGGGGACGAGGGCGGTGGCATGGACTTCACGTACGCCTGGTTCCGATACGAGCGATTGATGATCGCCGCCCGGTGCTGCGGCGCGGCCGAGCGCCTGATCGAGGAGGCAACGGCCTTCGCCAAGGAACGAGTGCAGTTCGGACAGCCGATCATGTCGTACCAGGCCATCCAGCACATGCTGGCCGACTCGCTCACCGAGCTGTGGGCTTCGCGCCTCATGACCTATCGCGTGGGGCAGGAGATCGACGAGGGCGTCGACGTCAAGGTCCAGCACGCGCACTGCTCCATGGCCAAGCTCTATGCGAGCGAGATGGCCAACCGCGTGGCCGACCGCGCGGTGCAGATCTTCGGTGGCCGGGGCTACATGCGCGAGAACGTCGCCGAGCGGTTCTACCGGGAGCTGCGGGTCGACCTGATCTGGGAAGGCACCTCGGAGATCCAGCGCAACATCATCGCCGACCAGCTGGCCAAGCGGGGCGCCGGAACGCTCGCCGGTTGAGAGGCGAGCGCGTTACAGGTCGAACCCGATCTCCTGCGCGGCGACCTCCATGCAGGCCCGGTGCATCCGCTCCGGTGTGACCTGGCTGTCGTTCATGATCACCTGGATGGCCAGGCCGTCGATGAGCGAGCCGAGCCGGAGCGCGATCTCGTCGGCGTCTCTTGCCGGGAACTCGCCGGCCGCCTGTCCAGCACGGATGATGTCGGCGATCGACTGGCGCCACCGCTGGTCCAGGATCTCGCGGTCCTTCGCCATCCGAGGATCCCGAAGGGCTCGCACCCACACCTCGATCCACAGGGCCCACTCGTCGAGCTTGCTGTCCTCTGGCAGGTACCCCGGGACCGACAGGTCGATCACGCGACGCAATTGCTCCTTCGCGGTGGGCAGCCGGCGGATCTCGCGAGACATCCGAACGAAGAAGTCGTCGTTGGCGAATGTCAGGGCCTCGGCGAGCAGGCGGTCCTTGGAGTCGAAGTAGTAGAGGATCAGCCCGGGAGAGACGCCGGCGGCGTCGGCCACATCGGAGATCCTCGTCTCGGCCAGCCCACGCTCGGTGATCACACGCGCGGCCGCGTCCAGGATCTCCTGGTGCCGGTCCTTCGTCGCTCTGGGCCGAACCGCGCTCATCCGCCCCCTCCCGTTCCCTTGAACGCCGAACAGTCCCGCAAGCCCACACGTTCCTCTTTGAACAGCGGTTCAGCGAACCATACCTGGTCAGGCTGGGGTGTCAACCCGGCGCAACCGGCCCTCGGGCTTGACTGGCCGTTCAAACATCGGGGTATGATGCTTCCCGGCTCATCGTCAACGGGGGAAGCGTCCATGGCCAACACGTACGACGCCGTGGTGATCGGCGGTGGCCACAACGGCCTGATCTCCGGGGCCTTCTTCGCCAAGGCCGGAGCGCGGACCGTGGTGCTCGAGGCCCGGGACAAGACCGGGGGGGCCGCCGACACCAGCGCGCCGTGGCCCGAGCACCCGGACTTCCGGGTGACCACCTACTCGTACGTGATGAGCCTGATGCCGCCAACGGTCATCCATGATCTCCAGCTCGAGCGCCATGGTTACCGGGTCACGCCGTTCGGCCCGTATTACCAGGCCTATCCAGACGGTCGCTCCATCAAGATCTACACCGACGACGCGAAGAAGAACTACGAGTCGATCTCGCAGTTCTCGAAGAAGGACGCCGAGGCGATGCCGAAGTGGGATGCGTGGCTCGGCGGGGTCGCGGATGTGCTCGGTCCGCTGCTCTTGCAGGTACCGCCGCCGCTCGGTTCGCTGAAGATCCGCGATCTGCTCGACCAGCTGCGCGTCGCATGGAAGGCGCGCGGTCTGGGGGTTCGCGGGGTCGGCGACGTGACCAGGCTCTTCACGATGAGCGTTACCGACCTGCTGGACGAGTGGTTCGAGTCCGATCCGGTGAGGGGCATGCTCGCCGTCAACGGCGTTATCGGGACGTGGGCCGGCCCGGACTCGCCCGGGACCGCGTACGTGATGCTCCACCACTCGATCGGCGACGTCGGCGACGGCCACCTGGGCTCGTGGGGGTACCAGGAGGGCGGCATGGGCGGGGTCTCCGAGGCGTGTCGCCGCGCCGCGGAATCCTTCGGCGCCGAGATCCGGACGAACGCGAAGGTGGGGAAGATCCTCGTCCGCGGCGGACGCGCGGTGGGCGTGGCGCTCGAGAACGGCGAGGAGCTCCGCGCGCCGGTCGTCGTGACGACGATCCACCCGAAGATCGCGTTCCTCCGGCTCATCGACGAGGCCGAGCTCCCGGCCGACTTCGTGAGGGACATCTCGAACTGGAAGACGCGCAGCGGTGTCGTGAAGATCAACTTCGCGATCAGCGAGCTGCCGGACTTCATCGCCGATCCGGGGAAGAACCTGCAGGACCACCACACGGG
>JBOGVH010000037.1:0-3447 GCA_050695235.1 Actinomycetota bacterium | reverse complement strand
CTGGCCTCGGCCGGCGTGGGCCCGATGGAGGTGGACCGGGTGATCGGCGTGACGAAAGCCTACGTGACCAGGGTCGGATCGGGACCGTTCCCCACCGAGGATCCGGGTCCCGACGGCGAGCGTTTGGGGGAGGCGGGGAAGGAGTTCGGCACCACCACGGGACGCAAGCGACGGTGCGGATGGTTCGACGCCGTCCTCGTTCGGTACGCGGCGCGCCTGAACGGCCTGTCCGAGATCTTCCTCACCAAGCTCGACGTGCTTTCGGGGTTCCGCGAGATCAAGGTCTGCACCGGATACGTCGCCGATGGCGAGAACTTCGAGGACGTCCCGCCGCACCAGTCGCTGTTCCACCGGGCGCAGCCGATGTACGAAGAGTTGGAGGGGTGGGACGAGCCGCTGTCCGAGGCTCGTTCGTTCGGCGACCTTCCGCCGGCGGCCCGTACGTACGTGGAACGTCTCCAGGACCTCGCCGGGGTGCGAATCGGGGTGGTCTCGGTCGGCCCGGCCCGCGAGCAGAGCCTGCCCGTCGCATGAGGATCCTCGTCGTCGGCGGGGGAGGGCGGGAGCACGCCATCGTGTGGCGCCTGGCCCAGAACCCGACGGTCGATCGGATCTTCGCCGCACCGGGCAACCCCGGGATCGCCGTCGATGCCACCTGCGTTCCGGTGGATCCGGGCGACGTGCGCGGCCTCCTCGAACTGGTCGAGCGGGAGTCGATCGACCTGACCGTGGTGGGTCCGGAGACGCCGCTCGTGAGGGGCCTGGTGGACGAGCTGGACGCCGAAGGGCACCGGGCGTTCGGCCCCACCAGGGCGGCGGCCAGGATCGAGGGATCGAAGGCGTGGGCCAAAGAGCTGTGCCACAAGTACGGGATCCCCGCCGGGCGTTCCCGGTCGTTCACCGACATGGACGAGGCCGTCGCATACCTTGACGAGCTGGCGCCGCCCTATGTGATCAAGGCCGACGGGCTTGCCGCCGGCAAGGGTGTGATCATCGCGGACGATCGGGGCGCCGCGGTCGCCGCTCTACGAGCGTGCCTCATCGAGCGGGCCTTCGGCGAGGCTGGGGCGGTCGTCCTGGTCGAGGAGCACCTCACCGGCAGGGAGGTCTCGGCCTTCGGGCTGACCGACGGCCGAGAGGTGGTCCCACTCGTCCTGGCCCAGGACTACAAGCGGGTCGGCGACGGCGACTCGGGACCCAACACCGGAGGCATGGGGGCCTACTCCCCGGTCCCCTGGATCACCGAGGCAGTGGAGCGGCGCATCTGGGACGACGTGCTGGTCCGCACGGTACGGGCGATGGAGTCCGAAGGAGTCCGATACGCGGGCATGCTCTACGCCGGGCTCATGGTCACCGAGGAGGGTCCCAAGGTCCTCGAGTTCAACTGCCGGTTCGGCGACCCCGAGACTCAGGCCATCGCGCCCCGCCTCCGCTCGGACCTCGGCGAGATGCTGCTGGCTTCGGTCGAAGGCAACATCGGCAACTACAAGGCGCTGTGGACGCCGGACGTCTGCGTCACCGTCGTGCTGGCTTCGGGGGGGTACCCAGGGCCGTACGAGACCGGCTTCGTTATCGATGGCCTCGACGAAGCAGGCGCGATCGACGAGGTCGTCATCTTCCACGCCGGCACGGCGGAACGACGGGGTAGAGTGGTCACCGCGGGAGGACGGGTCCTCGCGGTGAGTGCCCTCGGGACCACGGCGAGGGAGGCGCGGGATCGCGCGTACCGGGCGTGTTCGCGCATCTCTTTCCCCGGGATGCATCTTCGCAGGGACATCGGGGCGGACGTGATGGAGGCTGGATGAGAAGGGACACCGCGGTGGTCGGCGTGCTGGCCGCATCCCCCGCCGAGCTCACCGTCATGCAGCAGGCCACGGCGATCCTGGAGAAGCTGGAGCTCCCCCACGAGATCCGAGTGATGTCTTCCTCTCGCAACCCCGACCTCGTGGACGAGTACGTGCGAACGGCCTTCGATCGTGGGCTGAAGGTGCTGGTCTGCACAACCGGCATCACGGGCCACCTGGCCGCCGCCGCCGCTGCGCGCACGGTGCTCCCGGTGATCGGTGTCCCCATCGCCAGCGACCAGATGGGGGGCGAGCAGGCCCTGATGGTGACCGCGCAGATGCCGGCCGGCGTTCCGGTGGCCGCCGTGGGAGTGGATGCTGCCGTGAACGCGGCCGTGCTGGCAGCGGAGATCGTAGGTGTGGCCGAGCCGGAGATCCAGGCCCGGCTGTGGAAGTTCAAGGACGACCTGGCGGAGGGCCTCAGGCTGTGAGGGCCGGCTCCCGCCTGCTGCGGGGTGGGCGGCCATGATCCCTCGCTACTCCGTGCCGGAGATGGCGGTCGTCTGGTCGGATGAGGCTCGGTTCCGCCATTGGCTGGAGATCGAGGTCTTGGCGGTCGAGGCATGGGCCGGCTTGGGCACGGTGCCTCCCGAGGATGCCCGGGTCGTCCGCGAACGCGCATCCTTCACCGTCGAGCGGGTCCGCGAGTTGGAGGGGGTCACCAGGCACGATGTGGCGGCATTCGTCCAGTGCGTGGCGGAGTCGGTTGGGCCGGCGGGGCGGTGGATCCACTTCGGTCTGACGTCCTCCGATGTGCTGGACACGGGTTTCGCCCTGCAGCTCCGCCAGGCGGCCGACCTCCTGCTCGCTGGTATCGAGCGGCTGCTCGGCACGGTGAAACGCATGGCGCTGGAACACCGGGACACCGTGATGGCCGGACGGACCCACGGGGTACACGCCGAGCCGACCAGTTTCGGACACAAGCTCGCCCTGTGGGCCTTCGAGCTCGATCGAGACCGCGAGCGGCTGCGGCGAGCTCGGGAGGCGGTATCGGTGGGGAAGGTCTCGGGAGCGGTGGGAACCTACGCCCACCTCGACCCCCGGATCGAGGAGCACGTGTGCGGTGAGCTCGGGCTTCGACCGGCCGAGGCGAGCAGCCAGGTGGTGTCGCGCGATCGGCACGCCGAGTACATGGCGGCCCTCGCGGTCCTCGCCTCCTCGCTCGACGCGGTCGCCACCGAGATCCGCCACCTGGCCAGGACCGAGGTCCGGGAGGTCCAGGAGCCCTTCGCTGAGGGGCAGAAGGGCTCGTCGGCGATGCCCCACAAGCGCAACCCCGTTCGCTGCGAGCGGATCACCGGGCTGGCGCGAGTGGTTCGAGCCGACCTCCAACCCACCTTGGAGAACATCGTGCTGTGGCACGAGCGCGACATCTCGCACTCCTCGGCCGAGCGGGTGGTCTTCCCCGACTCGACCACCGTGCTGCACTTCATGCTGGACGAGATGGGGGAGGTGCTCGGCGGGCTGGAGGTGTTCCCGGAGCGGATGCGGGCGAACCTGAACCTCGGTGGCGGCCTCGTGTATTCGCAAGGCGTGTTGCTCGCGCTGGTGGAACGGGGCATGGCACGGGATGATGCCTACCGGATCGTCCAGGCTGCGGCGG
>JBOGVH010000036.1:0-3737 GCA_050695235.1 Actinomycetota bacterium | reverse complement strand
GCCGAGGAGCGTGCGGCTCAGGACGTCCCGCCCGAACTCGTCCGTCCCGAGCAGATACGCCCGGCTCGGCGGCTTCAGCCGGTCGAGGAAGTGCATCTCGTCGTAGGGGTACGGGGCCAGCACCGGGGCGGCCAGCGCGACGACGACCACCAGGCCCACGATCAGCATCCCGGCGCGGAGGGAGCCGGGGAGCGCGGCCCGGCGCGGCCGGGCTCCGGTGGCAACCGCGTCAGCCGGCGGCGCGGCCATAGCGGATCCGCGGGTTCGCCCACGCGTAGAGGAGGTCGGCGGCCAGGTTCGCCAGGCAGTAGACCGACGTGACGATCAGGATGGTGACCTGGAGGAGCGGCAGGTCGCGGCGCTGGATCGCGAACATCAGGAGCCGGCCGACGCCCGGGAAGGCGAAGATCGTCTCGACGACCACGATCCCGCCGATCAGCCAGCCGACGTCGAGCGCCAGCACGGTGATGGTCGGCAGGAGGCCGTTGCGGAGCGCGTGACGGACGAGGACGACCCGCTCCGGCAGCCCCCGCGCCCGCGCCGCCCGGATGTACGGGCTCTGCAGCACCTCGACGACGCTCGACCGGGTGAGCCGGGAGACGTGGGCCAGGAGCGTGAAGGTCAGGGTCGAGACGGGGAGGAGCAAGTGGGATAGCCACGGCCACACGCCGTCCGTGATCGGCGCGTAGCCCGCGGCCGGGAGCCACCGGAAGTAGCCGGCGAAGGCGAGCATCAGCACGATCCCCCAGAAGAACTCGGGGACCGAGATCCCGAGGAACGTGAAGACCGAGACGGCGTGGTCCACCGGCCGGTTCTGCCGGACGGCGGCGACCACCCCGAGCCCGAGGCCCAGAACCGTCACCGCGACGATCGAGAAGAGCGCCAGCATCGCCGAGCGCTGGAGGGCCGGCCAGAGGATCGGCCCGATCGGCTGGTCCATGATGAGCGACTTCGAGAGGTCGCCCTGAAGAAGCGACGACGCCCAGCGCCAGTACTGAACGTGATAGGGATCGTTCAGGCCGAGCTTCGCCTCCAGCGCCTCCAGGCTCTCGGGGGTGGCGTACTGGTCCAGGATCATCTTCGCCACGTTGCCCGGCAGGATCTGCGTGATGGCGAAGACGAGGACCGAGATCAGGACGAGGATGAAGAGGATGTAGACGACCCGCTGGAGGACGTACGCGAGCATGCCCCCTCACCCTGACCCTAGTACCGGTTTCCGCTCCCTGTCCTCACGGCCGGCAGAAGGACGGAACGTGTGGCCGGGTCATCTGCCGCTCCCTCTCCCTCCCGGTGGGAGGGAGAGTGTTGGGGTGAGGGTGGTCCCCGGACCTACTTGACGACCGTCACGCGCCGGAGATCGAGCCACATCATCGGCGTGGACTTGAAGCCCTGGACCTGCTTCCGGTAGGCGTTCACGTGGTTCACCACGTAGGGCACCACGCCCGGCGCCTCCTGGTCCACGATCACCTGGAACTCCTGGTAGAGGCGGCGCTGCTCCTCTTCCGACGCGGTGGCGCGCGCCTGGTCCAGGAGCTGGTCGACCCGCGCGTTCGCGTAGTGCCAGGTCAACGCGTTCCAGGAGCCGGTCGAGTGGTACCAGGTATAGATCGCCGTGTCGATCGTGGGCCGGCTGAAGAAGCCGTCCACGTTGAACTCGGCCTTGCCCTCGATGTCCGCCACGAACTTGTCCCACGGGACGCGCTGCAAATCGACCCGCAGCCCGATCGGCTTGGCCATCTCGCGCATCGCGATCCCGAGCCGCTCCCGGGCGGGCCGACCGGCCGGGATGAAGAGCTTCACGTCGAGCCCGTTCGGGTAGCCGGCCTCGGCCATCAGCTTCTTGCCGAGGGCCGCGTCCGGCTTCCGGATCGGGAGGCTCCTGTTGAAGAACGGGTGGCTGGGGGCGATGGCGGTGTGGGTCGGCGTCCCCTGACCGAAGAGCGCCAGCCGGGTGAGGGCCGGCTTGTCGGCCGCCGCGGCCACCGCCTGGCGGAGCTTCACGTTGTTGAACGGCGGGATGTCACTGCGCATGACGACCGCGTCCCAGCTCGAGGTGGGAACGGCGTCGACCACCAGCGCCGGGTTCGCCGTCATCTTCTCGATCGCCTCCAGCGGCGCGAAAAGGATCAGGTCGATGCTGCCCGCCTCCAGCGCCGTGGTCAGCGCCGCGCTCTCCGGGATGATCCGCAAGACGACCTCGTCGAGCAGCGGGACGCCCTTCTCGAAGTAGTCCGGGTTCTTGACCACCGTCAGGTGGTCGCCCGGCACGTACTCCTTGAACTTGAACGGCCCGGTCCCCACCGGCGCCGTCGCCAGCGCGTCGACCCGGTCCCGCGGGATGATCTTGACGACCCGGTCGCCCATCACCTCGGCGAAGCCCGAGTAGGCGATGTTCAGCGTGAACCGGACGGTGTGCTTGTCCACCGCCGTCACGTCCTTGATCACCAGCAGGTTCACCCGGGCGGCCGAGGCGGTCGCCTTGTCGAGGACCCGGTTGATGGTGGCCACGACGTCCTCGGCCTCCAGCTCCCGGCCGTGGTGGAACCGCACGCCCTTCCGCAGGTGGAAGGTCCAGGTCTTCAGGTCGGAGCTCGCCTCCCAGCGCTCGGCCAGATCGGGCCGCACCTTCATGTCCGGGCCGATCTGGGTCAGCGCGTTGAAGGCGAGGTAGTTGAAGACGTACTCCTCGCCGATCTTCATCTTGGGCGGATCCAGCGTGTTCAGGTTCGAGGCGATGCCGACCCGCAGCACCCCCTGGGCCGCCGCCGGCCCCGCCCACCCGAGCGCCCCGACGAGGATCACGCCCAGGGCCACGACTCCGAGGACCCACCGTGTCGTCCGGTCAGTCATCCCACACCTCCTGGGTCGATCGCTGGACTTAGACCAGGGCCAGCGGCGCGCAGGGCGCGCCGGTCGCCCGCGTGAGCTTGAGCGGCGCCGCGACGAACAGGAACTCGTAGACGCGGTCCCGCGCCAGATCCTCCAGGTTCACGTGCTCGATCAGGTACAGCCCGAGGTCGCGCAGCGCCGTCGTGTGGAGCCGCGGGGTCACCGGAGTCCTGGCCCGGAGCACCGAGCTCTCGACGCCCGCGTTGTCCGCCCCCAGCGCGACGATCTCCCGCGCCCGGAGCCACGCCGTGCAGCCGACATCCGGCCCCGGCTCACCCTGGCTCCACAGCTCTCGGTCCGTCTGGAAGACCGTGTACCAGCCCGTTCGCAAGAGCAGCACGTCGCCCGCCCGGATCTCCACCTCCTGGTCGTGGGCGCAGGCCTCCATCGCCTCTGCCGTCACCACCTCGCCGAGCCCGAGGTGGGGGACCCCCCGGTGGCGCGGGAGGTCCAGCATGACGCCGCGGGCCACGAAACCGTCCACCCGGTCGATCGCGCCCCACCCCAGGCCGTAGCTCGTCACGTGGGCGGCGGCGCTCCGGCCGTTCCACATCGTGTCGTCGGAGAAGACGTGCCCGAGTCCATCGACGTGGGTGCCGGAGTGCGACTCCATGGTCACCACGTCGTCGGCGAAGTTGATGGCGCCGGGCGCGGCCTCCCGCGAGAAGTGGGTCACGCACCAGGTTTTGTGGAACCCCGGGAACTGCGGCCCGTCCTTCTCGAGCGGGACCGCCAGGTTGTAGACACGCCCCTGCCGGACCAGCCGCACGGCGTCCAGCACGCGCTGGGGCGTCTGGAAGTTCAGGCAGCCGCGCTCGTCGTCGGCGCCCCAGCGCCCCCAGTTGTGG
>JBOGVH010000035.1:0-15544 GCA_050695235.1 Actinomycetota bacterium | reverse complement strand
GTAGCCTGTCCCCTCGATGGGACGGCTCTTTGGAACCGACGGGGTTCGCGGCACCTACGGACGCGACCTCACGGCCGAGCTGGCGTTCGCCCTGGGTCGGGCTGCGGCCGTGGTCCTGCGTCGTCGTTCGGCCGGACCGCTCTCGATCGTCGTGGGCCGGGACACCAGGGCTTCGGGCGAGCCGCTGCAGCGGGCTTTGGTGGAGGGGATCCTCACGGCGGGTGCCGACGCCGTCCTGGCGGGCGTCGTGCCGACCCCGGCGGTGGCCTTCATCACCACCGATCTCGGGGCCAGTGCCGGTTCGGTCATCTCCGCCTCGCACAACCCAGCAGAGGACAACGGCATCAAGTTCTTCGGGGCGTCCGGCTTCAAGCTGCCCGACGAGACCGAGGACGAGATCGAGGTCGAATATCGGCGGGAAGGACGCGGAGACCGCGACCGGGGGACGGTCGGAGAGGTCCCCGATGGCCTGGAGCGGTATCTGGGGCACCTGACCGCGACGGTCCAAGCACCCCTCGCGGGCCTGCGGATCGTGGTGGACTGCGCGAACGGCGCCGCATACCAGGCCGCCCCCGAGGTCCTCCGCAGGCTCGGCGCCGATGTCCGTCCGATGTTCGACCGGCCGGACGGCAGGAACATCAACGAGGGCTGTGGCGCCCTCCACCCCGAGGTGGTGGCGGCCGCCGTGACGGAGTTGGGTGCCGACGCCGGGGTCGCCCATGACGGCGACGCCGACCGGGCCCTGTTCGCCGACGCGGAGGGACGGGTGATCGACGGGGATCAGGTCGTCGCGGCCTGCGCCCTGGCCTTGAAGGAGGATGGCCTGTTGGAGGGGAACATCGTCGTCGCCACCGTGATGGCCAACACGGGCTTCCTTCAGGCCATGCGAAACGCCGGGATCGACGTCGTCGAGAGCAGGGTCGGCGACCGCTACGTCCTGGAGGAGATGCTGCGGACCGGCGCGATGCTGGGTGGCGAGCAGTCGGGCCACGTCATCTTCCGGCACCACGCGACGACGGGCGATGGGCTGCTGACGGCCGTCACCTTCCTGTCGCTGGCGGCGAAACGCGGAAGCACGGTCGCGGAGCTGGCCTCGGTCATGCGGAAGTTCCCCCAAGTGCTGCGCAACGTGCCGGTGAACCACAAGGAACGCCTGGAGTCCGCGGAGGAGGTCTGGGAGGCGGTGCGAGGAGTGGAGCGCAAGCTCGATGGCTCCGGCCGGGTCCTGGTCCGGGCATCCGGAACCGAGCCACTCGTCCGCGTGATGGTGGAGGCGGAGTCCGAGGCCGACGCCGACGCCCACGCCGATACGCTCGCGGCGGCGGTGGAGGCGGCGCTCGGGTAGCCCACGTCGTCGGGGATCGCCGGAGCGCTGCTACCCTCTAGCCCCCATGTGCGGCATCGTTGGCTACATCGGCCGCGACGAGGCCCTTCCCATCATCATCGAGGGACTTCGGCGCCTCGAGTACCGAGGTTACGACTCGGCCGGCGTGGCCGTCCTCGACGACCGCCTCGCGGTGATCAAACGAGCCGGGAAGCTCGACGAACTGGTCCGGGCGTTGGAGGCCGGCGACCGACCCTCCGGCACGGTGGGGATGGGCCACACCCGGTGGGCCACCCACGGCCAGCCGACCGATGCGAACGCCCACCCCCACCTGGACTGCGGGGGCCGGATCGCCGTCATCCACAACGGGATCATCGAGAACTTCGCCGACCTCCGGGCGGGGCTGGAGAAGCGCGGACACACCCTCCTCTCCGAGACCGACACCGAGTGCATCGCCCATCTCATCGAGGAGCATGCCGAGGGTGCCGACCTGGCCGATGCCGTCCGGGCGACGGTGAAGGAGCTCGAGGGCGCCTACGCCATCGTCGTGCTCTCGCTCGACGACCCCGCCCGGATCGTGGGGGCCAAGGTGTCCTCGCCGCTCGTCGTGGGCCTCGGTGATGGCGAGACCCTCCTCGCTTCGGACATCCCGGCGGTCCTGTCCCGGACCACATCGGTGATCCCGGTCGAGGAGGGCCAGGTCGTGGAGGTCACGGCCGACGGCGCGGCGTTCTCCGACTTCGGCGGAACCAAGCTCTTCCCCGAGCCGTTCGAGGTCGAGTGGGACGTGGCGAAGGCGCAGAAGGGCGGCTTCGACGATTTCATGCTGAAGGAGATCCACGAGCAGCCGTCCGCTGTCCGCGACACCCTCGTCGGCCGGGTGCGATCGAACGGCCTCCTGTCGCTGGACGAGCTGCACATGGACGCCGATCTGTTCCGCGAGGTGGACAAGGTGTTCGTTGTGGCGTGCGGGACGGCGTTCCACGCCGGGATGGTGGCGAAGTACGCCATCGAGCACTGGACCCGCATGCCCGTCGAGATCGAGATCGCGTCGGAGTTCCGGTACCGCGATCCGGTCCTTGGGCCGGACACGCTGACGATCGCGGTCTCTCAGTCCGGCGAGACCATCGACACGCTGGAGGCCGCCCGGCACGCGGCCCGGCAGGGATCCCACGTGTTGGCGGTGACGAACACGGTGGGGTCCTCGCTCGCCCGGGAGGCCCACGGCGTCCTGTACACCCATGCCGGGCCCGAGATCGGGGTTGCCGCCACGAAGACCTTCGCCACGCAGATGGTGGCGTTGTACCTCACGGCGCTGTACCTGGCACAGGTTCGGGTGGCGATGTTTCCGGAGGAGATCGCGGAGGTCGTGGAGCACATGCACGCGCTCCCCGCGCAGGTGGAAGCCACGCTGTCGCTCGACGGGCAGGTTCGAGACCTTGCGGCGCGGTACCAGCACGCTCGCGACGTCCTGTTCATTGGGCGGCACACGGGCTACCCGGCCGCCCTGGAGGGGGCCTTGAAGCTGAAGGAGATCTCCTACGTTCATGCCGAGGGGCATCCCGCCGGCGAGCTGAAGCACGGGTCCATCGCCCTGGTCGAGCCGGGCGTTCCGGTGGTGGCCGTCGCAACCGAGTGCCACGTGTACCCCAAGATGCTGTCGAACATCCAGGAGGTCAGGGCACGGGGCGCGGAGGTCATCGCGGTGGCCACGGAAGGGGACGAGGGCATCGGGGAGATCGCCCAGCACGTCGTGTTCGTGCCGCGCACCCCCGAGTTGCTGGCTCCGGTGGTGGTGACCGTCCCGCTGCAGCTCCTCGCGTACCACATCGCGAAGCTTCGCGGGTGCGACGTGGATCAGCCCCGCAACCTGGCCAAGTCCGTCACCGTCGAGTAGGTCCCCGGCGACGGACCGGGGCTACCCTATTGCCGTGGAGATCGTCGGGCTGGGCGTGGACGTGTGCGAGATCGATCGGATGGAGCGGGCCCTGGCCCGCCACACGACGATGCGGGAGCGGGTGTTCACTCCCGAGGAGCGCGCGTACTGCGATGGGAAGGCCAGGCCGGCCGAGTCCTACGCGGCGCGGTTCGCGGCGCGTGAGGCCGTGATCAAGGCTCTCGGCGGCTACCGAGGCAAGCGGTGGCAGGACATCAGCGTGAGCCGGCATCCGAGCGGCGCGCCGTCGATCGTCCTCGCCGGCAATGCGAAGGTGCGAGCCGACGCCGGGGGCATCTCGCAGGTCCTCATCACCTTCACCCACGAGCGGGCACTTGCCGTGGCGTTCGCTGTGGCGGTGGCCGGGTGAAGCCGGTCCTCACCCCGGCGGAAGCCGCGATCCTCGATCGCGAGAGCCAGGCGCGCGGCATCGATGCCACGAGCCTGATGGAGCGGGCCGGCCGGGAGGTGGCCCGAGCGGCCACGGCGGTCGCCGGCGGCCTCTCCGGTCGCCGCGCCGTCGTCGTGTGCGGCAAGGGGAACAACGGTGGCGATGGACTGGTGGCCGCGCGTCACTTGATGAGATGGGGGATCCACGCAACCGTCGTGATGCTCGAGCCGCCCGATTCGCTCGGGGAGCCTGCGGCGACGAGTTTTCGGCGGCTGGGCGAGACCGATGCGCGCGTCCGGCCGTTCTCGCCGGCCATGCTCGCGCGCGAGCTGGCCCGGGCCGACGTCGCGGTCGACGCCATCTTCGGGACCGGTTTCCATGGGTATCCCGAGGGCGACGGGGAGCGCGCCATCGCGGGGCTGAACGATTGGGGCGGGCCCGTGGTTGCCGTGGACATCCCCTCGGGCGTGAACGGCGAGACCGGGGCGGTGCCGGGCGTCGCGGTGAGGGCCGACGTGACGGTCACCTTCGGCGCGGCCAAGCTCGGGATCGTGCTCCTTCCGGGGGCGCTGCACGCCGGCCTGGTCGAGGTGGTCGACATCGGGTTCCCCGCCGACCTCCTGCGAGCCGACGTGGGGCTGACCGAGGGCGAGGACGTGGCGGCAATGCTGCCCGCCCGGCCGCCGGACACGCACAAGCGGGACGCCGGCGTCGTGGTGGTGATCGGCGGCTCGAGGCTGATGACCGGGGCCGTGAGCCTGATGGGCGAGGCCGCGTACCGGGCCGGCGCGGGGCTGGTCAGCGTGGCCGTGCCGGAGGGCATCCTGCCGGTGGTGCAGTCGGCGCTCCGAGAGGCCACGTTCATCCCGCTGCCGGCGACGGATGCGGGCACGGTGGCCGGGCCGGCCGACCGCCTGGACGAGGTGGTGCGCTCGGCCGACGCCGTGGCCATCGGTCCCGGGATGACCACCAACGAGGTGACCGCAGCGTTCATCCGGTCGTTCGTCCGGTCATGTCCGGTCACGATCGTCGCCGACGCCGACGGGCTGAACGCGTTCGCCGGCAAGACCGCCGAGCTTGCCGACCGCCGCGCGGACGCCATCCTCACGCCGCACGCGGGCGAGTTCGCCAGGCTCGCGGGGATCAGCGCCGCGGACGTTGGGGCCGACCGCGTGGGCCATGCCCGGAAGCTCGCGTCCGACGTCCAGGCCACCGTCCTGTTGAAGGGGAGCCGAACCGTGATCGCCTCGGCGGACGGCGGGGTTCGGATCAACCCGACCGGCGGGCCCTCCCTGGCCACCGGGGGGACGGGCGATGTGCTGACGGGGATGATCGCCGGGCTGGTCGCGCGGGGCCTGGCGCCTCTGGATGCGGCCACTGCCGGGGCCTACCTGCACGGGATCGCCGGCGGGCTCGCCGGAAGGGAGAAGGGCGAAGGCGCCACGGCGGGTGACGTCCTCTCGCACGTGCCGGATGCCGTCGCGGAGGTCCTTGGCGGATGATCCGGTACCGTCCGACGTTCGTCGAGGTGGACCTGGACGCCGTCCGGCACAACGTTCGGCTCCTCATGCCGCCCGGCGCCGAGCTCATGGCCGTGGTCAAGGGCGACGGCTACGGCCACGGCGACACCTACGTGGCCAGGGCCGCGCTCGACGCGGGGGCCACGTGGCTGGGTGTAGCGATGGTCGAGGAGGGCCTCCGGCTCCGAGAACACGGGATCGACTCCCCGCTGCTGGTCCTCTCGGAATTCCCGTCGGGGTCGGAGAAGGAGGCGCTGGCCGCCAACCTCGTCCCCAGCCTGTACACCGAGGACGGGCTGGCGCGCGTGCTCGATGCCGCCGGCGCGGTCGGGCGGCCGGTCGGGGTGCACGTGAAGGTCGACACCGGGATGCATCGGGTCGGGGTGTGGCCGGCCGCTGCCGCCGCGGGCTTCGCCCGCCGGGTAGCGGCGGCCGGCCTCGACCTCGACGGGCTGTGGACCCATTTCGCGAGCGCCGAGGAGGACGGGGGCCTGACGCGGCGGCAGCTCGGCGAGCTCGTCGCCGTGGACGACGAGCTTCGCGGAGCGGGCATCCATCCACGACTGCTGCACGCCGCGAACAGCGCCGCGACACTCCTGTATCCCCAGACGCATCTCGACATGGTTCGGCCGGGGGTGGCGATCTACGGGCTGGATCCCGGGAACGGCCTGGCGGTGAGCGCGGGGCTGCGCCCCGCCCTCACCTGGCGCTCGGCGGTGACCATGGTGAAACGACTCCCCGCCGGGGAGCCGTTGTCCTACGGCCACCGGTACCGACTCCAGGGCGAAGCGAACGTGGCGACGGTACCGGTCGGCTACGAGGATGGCTACGCCCGCGCCCTCTCCTCCAGGGCCGACGTGCTGATCCGGGGCCGCCGGCACCGGGTTGCCGGAACCGTGACCATGGACCAGATCCTCGTGGACTGCGGCGACGAGGACGTGACAACAGGCGATGACGTCGTGCTGATCGGCGAACAGGGCGACGAGCGGGTCACCGCGGAGGAGCTCGCGGGGATCATGGGAACCATCGGGTACGAGGTCGTCACGAGCATCTCCGAGCGGGTGCCGAGGGAGTACCGGGGTTGAGGCCGCAACGACGCGGTCGCCGGGAGCGAGGCGAGTGACGAAGCGCCGCGCGGCGGTCCTCACCGCCGGCATCGCCGTGAGTGCCCTGGCCGGTGGCCTCGCCGCCCGCACGGTGCTTCGCCGGCGCCGACCGGACCAGGATGCGGACGAGGACCTTTCGGCGCTTCCTCCCGACGACCTGGGCTTCGTCGAATCCTTCGACGGGACGAAGCTCGCCGTGCGGGCCGCCGGGGATCCCGCGAACCCCATGCTGGTGTTCGTCCACGGGTTCAGCCTGGACATGAGCACGTGGCACCACCAGTGGACCGGCCTGTCGGACCGGTTCCGTTGCGTCCTGTTCGACCTGCGATCGCACGGCCGCTCCGAGCCGGCGGCATCGGGTGACCTGTCGCTCTCGGCGATGGGTCGCGACGTGGCCGCCGTCGTCGAGGCGACCGTCGGAAGGCGCCGAGCGGTGGTGGTCGGGCACAGCCTGGGAGGGATGGCGGTGCTTGCCGCTGCTGGGAACCGCCCCGAGCTCTTCGGCGGCAGGGTTCGAGGCGTGGCCCTGATCGGGACGGCCGCTTCGAACCTCCTGCAGGGGGTGATGGGCTCGGTGACCGGGCTGCTCCGCCCACGCCTCGGGTCGTTGTCGCAGGCCGCGGATCGTGTTAACCGCCTCCGACGGTACGTCGTGGCCGGCCGGGGGGACGTGGGGGCCCTGATCGCCCGGGCAACACAGTTCGGACCCGACCCGTCGCCGGGGGTGGTGAACTACGTCGTGGGACTGGCCGCGAGGGCGCCGTCGCACGTGTGGACCGATGGGCTGGTGGGGCTCATTGCCGTCGACGTTCGAGACGCGCTGGCGAACGTCACCGTACCGACCCTCGTTGCGGTCGGCGACCACGACCGGGTGACGCCTCCCGCGGCGGCAATGATCCTGGTGGGTGACCTCCCCAACGCGCGCCCGGAGATCGTGGAGGGCGCCGGGCACCTGGCGATGCTGGAGCGGCCCGACGCCGTCAACGACATGCTCGCCCGTTTCTCCTCGGAGGTCCTGACCCGACGAACCACGCGGAAGCGACCGGGGACGACGACGTGATCACCGCGGTTCGCGGCATCCGGGTCGGTCATGCCACCGATCGCCGCGGCCTAACGGGCTGCACCGTCGTGCTGTGCCCGCCGGGAACGGTGGGGTCGGGCGAGGTCCGCGGCGGAGCGCCGGCCACCAGGGAGACGGATCTGCTTCGGCCGGGGATGTTGGTGAACGAGGTGCACGGCGTTCTCCTCGCCGGGGGAAGCGCGTTCGGCCTGGGCGCGGCCGCGGGCGTCATGCGATACCTGGAGGAGCGCGGGATCGGGTTCGCCGCGGGGGTCGCCGTGGTGCCCATCGTGCCCGGGGCGGCCCTGTTCGACCTCGGGATCGGGGATCCGAAGGCTCGTCCCGGCCCCAGCGAGGGGTATGGAGCGTGCGAGGCGGCCACCGACCAGGTGGAGGAGGGAACGATCGGAGCAGGGACAGGGGCCACGGTCGCCAAGATCCAGGGACCGGAACGGCAGGTGAAAGGAGGGATCGGCTCAGCCTCCGTCACCGAGGGTTCTGTGGTCGTCGGGGCGCTGTTCGCCGTCAACGCCGTGGGCGAGATCATGGCGGAGGACGGCGCAGTCCTGGCGGGGGTTCGCTCCGGGGCGACGGGCGATGAGGAGGAGGCGGAGCCAACCGCGCCCTGGCCCGACGGACCCCGGACGAACACCATCATCGGGGTGGTGGCCACCAATGCGCGCCTGTCGAAGGAACGGGCACACCTGCTGGCGGGGTCGGCGCAGGACGCCGTTTCGGGCGTCGTGCGCCCGGCACATACAATCTGGGACGGCGACACGGTGTTCACGCTCGCGACGGGCCAGGTGGACGCCCCGCAGGACCTGCTGGAGCAGATGGCGAACGGAGCCGTGGAGGAGTCCATCCGCCGGGGGGTCCTTCGGGCGACGGGCGTCCCGGGAGCACCGTCGGTGGGGGAGGCGAGATGAGGACACTTCAGGAAGCGGGGCATGAAGCCTCGGCCTGCACGAAGTGCCGATTGGCCGGGGGCCGTACCCAGGTCGTCTACGGGACGGGGAGCGCCGACGCGGATTTGATGTTCATCGGAGAGGGCCCGGGCTACTACGAGGACAAGCAGGGCGAGCCGTTCGTGGGCGCTGCCGGACAGTTGCTGAACAGGATGCTGGAGGAGATCGGCGTCGGGCGAGCTGACGTTCGGATCACGAACGTCATCCTGTGCCGGCCTCCCGGCAACCGCGATCCGATGCCGGACGAGGTGGAGACCTGCACACCTTGGCTCCGGGAGCAGATCGAGCTGGTGGACCCCCGTGTGATCGTGACCCTCGGGAACTTCGCCACCCGGTTCATCCTGGACAAGCCGGTATCGATCAGCCGGGTCCGGGGCCAGCGGTTCCCCCTGGAAGGGCGCACGATCATCCCGACGTTCCATCCGGCGGCAATCCTTCGTGGCGGCGGCGAGGCCTCGACACAGATGGTCGCACTCCGCTCGGACTTCCAGGAGATCAAGCGCGCGCTGGCCGAGATGCCTGAGCCGGTCGAGGAACAGCTCGGCCTGTTCTGATGCGGCTCGAGCTCACCGCCGGGGCACCGGAGGACACGATGGCGGTGGGCGAGGCCGTGGCCTCGCTCCTTCGCGAAGGCGACGCCATCGCCCTCACCGGTGAGCTCGGGGCGGGCAAGACCACGTTCGTCCGGGGCGCGGCTCGCGCCCTCGGGTTCGACGGGGCGGTCGCCTCGCCCACGTTCACGCTGGTCCGCGAGTACCGGGGCCGGGTCCGCATCTACCACGTCGACGTATACCGCTTGGAGCGGGTGCAGGACGTCCTGGATCTCGGGATGGACGAGATGGTGGCTGAGGGTGGTGTGCTGCTCGTCGAGTGGGGCGACGCGGTCGAGGGCCTGCTGCCCGACGACCATCTGTTCGTGGAGATCACCCTCGTGGGCGGCGAGGACGCGCGGCGGATCGTGGTCACGGGGAAAGGCCCGTCGTGGGCCACCCGGTGGGAGCGCCTGGAGCGGCTCACCGAGCCGTGGGGGAGAGCGGCGTGATCGTCCTCGGCATCGAGACCTCGACACCACAGACCTCGGTGGCCCTCGGCACTGAGCAGGGCGTGATGGCCTCCGTGCGGCTCGCGTCCAAGGCCCGGCAGGACCAGGTGGTCCCCATCCTCGAGCACCTGCTGGAGTGGACGGGCGTCGAGCTATCACACGTGGGCGGTGTCGCCGTGGGCGTGGGCCCCGGCCTGTTCACCGGGCTGCGGGTGGGCGTGGCGACCGGCAAGACCCTGGCCCAGGTGCTCTCGGTCCCCATCGTGGGCATCCCCTCGCTCGACGTCCTGGCCTTCGGCGTCCGCTATACGCGCCGGCTCATCGGGGCCGTGATCGATGCCCGGCGAAAAGAGGTGTTCTACGCGCTGTACCGGGGAGTTCCGGGGGGCGTGATGCGGTTGGGCGAGTACGGGGTGGCGCCGCCCGGTCATCTGGCCGCCGAGCTGGAGGCGGCCCGGGAAGAGGTGCTGCTCGTGGGGAACGGTGCCATCCTGTATCGGAAGGAGCTGGAGGCGGTCGGGGCCGGGGTAGAGTTCGCATCATCCCCGCAGGCCTACCCGGAGGCGTCGGCGATGGTCGAGCTGGCCGTCCCGCGCTTCATCCGGGAGGAGACCGACCGATCGTTCGAGGTGTTGCCGCTCTACCTGAGGAAGTCGGATGCGGAGATCGCTTGGGATCAGCGAGCCCGAGGCGCCACGGCTTGAGGTGACCCGGATGCGCCGCCGCCACCTGCGCGGCGTGATGGCCATCGAGCGCCAGGTCTACCCTCGGCCGTGGAGTCCCAACCTGTTCCTCTCGGAGATGGCCGAGACCCGGAACCGGTGTTACCTCGTAGCCCGGATGGACAAGGAGATCGTGGGGTACGGCGGCCTCATTGCCTACGGTGAGGAGGCCCACGTCACGAACATCGCCGTCGACCCCGAACACCAGCGCAACAAGATCGGGATGCGCTTGCTCCACGACCTCATCCAGAATGCGGTCACGGCCGGCGCGCAGGCCGTCTCCCTGGAGGTCCGCGTCTCCAACTACGGCGCGCAGCGGCTGTACGGAAAGTTCGGGTTCCGACCGGTCGGCGTCCGCAAGAACTACTACCAAGAGGTGAACGAGGACGCCCTGGTCATGTGGGTCGACGACGTGAACGGGCCCGAATACCAGAAGCGGTTGCGAGGACTGGCCGAGCAGCTCCCCGACGGCGTTCGCCCGTGAGCGTGCGCCGATGACGGTCCTGGGCATCGAGACCTCGTGCGACGAGACCGCGGTCGCGGTCATCGAGGATGGCCCGATCGTCTTGGCTAACCTCGTCGCCAGCCAGACCGACCTGCATGCCCGGTTCGGCGGGGTCGTGCCCGAGGTGGCCTCCCGAGCTCACGTGCAGGCCCTGAACCCACTGATGGACGAAGCGCTCGACCGGGCGGGGTGTCGCTTCGCCGACCTGGACGGCGTGGCGGTGACGGTGGGGCCCGGATTGGTCGGCGCCCTGCTGGTGGGGATCGCCGCGGCGAAGGCGGTCGCCGTTGCGACCGGCGCCGATCTCATCGGGGTGAATCACCTCGAGGGGCACATCTACGCGAACTTCATCGAACACGGCCCGCCGGAGCCGCCGTACATCTGTCTGGTCGTCTCGGGCGGGCACACCATGCTCGTGCACATGCCTGAGGAGCACCGCTACCGGGTCCTGGGCCAGACCGTCGACGACGCGGCCGGCGAGGCGTTCGACAAGGTCGCCCGGTTCATTGGCCTTGGGTTCCCGGGTGGGCCGGCTCTCGACAGGCTGGCCCGGGAGGGCGATCCCCGCGCGATCGCATTTCCACGGGCCATGATCGACACGGGGAACTACGACTTCTCGATGTCCGGACTGAAGACCGCGGTGCTTCGCCATGTGAAGGCCGAGAGGGCTGCCGGCCGCGAGGTCGACGCCGCCGACCTCGCGGCCTCCTTCCAGGAGGCCATCGTCGATGTCCAGGTGTCGAAGACCATCGCGGCCGCCAAGGAGCACGGCGTGAGGGCCGTGCTCCTCGGGGGCGGGGTGGTGGCCAACAGTCGGCTCCGGGAGCGGATGGAGAAGGCCGGGGCGGAGGCTGGGATCGGCGTCCAGTTCCCGTCCCTCGAGCTGTGCACCGACAACGCGGCGATGATCGCCGTGGCCGGGGCTTCCCGCCTGGCCCGGGGTTACCGGTCCCCGTTCGAGGTGGCCGCCGATCCCGGGCTGGAGCTTGCGTGATCGCCTATCTCGTCACCGGAGGAGCCGGCTTCATCGGATCGCACGTGTCGGACCGGCTCCTGGCCGAGGGCCATCGTGTGCTGGCGGTGGACGACCTCTCCGCCGGCAAGATCGCCAACCTGGCGGAGGCGCGGAGCTACGGGTCGGAGTTCACGTTCTTCAACATGGACCTGCGGTCCGACGGCCTGCTCCAGCTGTTCGAGCGGCACCAGCCGGAGGTCGTCGTTCATCTCGGGGCCCAGGCCGGCGTGCGCCGATCGCTCGAGGATCCAGCCTTCGACGCCAGCGTGAACATCATGGGCCTGCTGAACGTGATGGAGTGCTCCGTCAAGATCGGCGTGCGGAAGGTCGTCTATGCCGCCTCCGGCGGCACGCTGTACGGCGATGCCCGCCGGCTTCCGGTGAAGGAGTCCTCGGCGACGGGATCGCGCCCGGGGTCGCCCTACGGGATCAGCAAGAAGGTCGGCATCGACTACCTCGAGCACTACAAGCGGTTCCGGGGGATCGACTTCGCCGCGCTCGCCCTGGCCAACGTGTACGGCCCCCGGCAGGACCCGTTCGGCGAATCGGGGGTGGTCTCGATCTTCGCCTCCAAGATGCTGGCCGGCGAGACGCCCACGATCTTCGGCGACGGGAACCAGACCAGGGACTACGTGTTCATCGACGACGTCGTGCATGCCCTGGCCCTGGCCGCCGACCGGGGGAGCGGGCGGCTGGTCAACATCGGGACCGGCCTGGAGACCTCCGTGAACGGCCTCTATCGGATGCTCGCCGAGATCATCGGGTTCACCGGACAGCCCGCCAGCGGTCCGCTGCCTCCTGGGGAGGTCCGGCGGAACGCCCTCGACGTCGAGCTCGCTGCGGAGGTACTGGGGTGGCATCCCTGGACCCACCTCGTCGATGGGTTGTCCGAGACCGTGGCGTACCTGAAGGGGGTCTGAGCGACCGTCCGCTCAATCCTCCTTACGGACGGCCGGTTCGATCGCCTCCGCCAGCTCCTCGGGTTTCTTGCCCGCCGCAGTCGCCAGTACCTCGATGTCGCCCACCCTGAGCGCGATCGTCTCCGACGAGGCTTCTCCCCGCAACGCCTTGATCTGCCGCACGAACTCCGACAGGAGCGAGCCCTCCGCCGATCGCATCGTCTCCAGCCGCGAAAGGTCGATCTCGCGCTCCGAGCCTCCGCCAACCGCGACCAGGATGTCTCCCAGCATCGCCTGTGGAGCAACGCCGTACAGGACGCAGAGCTCGCAGAAGCGCTCGACCGAGATCGTGCGCTCACCGCGCTCGTAGCCCGCCACCGAGGTGGCCTTGAACCGGCCAGCCGATTGTCGTGTGAGCTCTCGCAACGTCAACCCACGTGCTCGTCGCGCCCGGCGAAGGGCTCGGCCGATCTCGAGTGCAAGAGGATCCATCGCTCAGTTCCGGACGCCGCATTTTCCACCGTCGGCGGGGGACCCCCAGTCTAGGACCTGGGCGGGATGGGTTCCACGGCCATGTCCCGAACAGCGTCGTAACTTTCCTACGCTTGCCGGTCGATGCTCGACGACAAGTGCTCTGATATCGCACGGTACCTCCCGATCATTGGTGTCATGGCGAAACGGGAGCTCACGAACACGCTCAGAGTCCCAATGGCTTGCGAAGGACGCGCTATGCGTTCTAGACTGCCTTAAGCCGTTGACGGCATGTGCAACGGTCCAGTCGAGGGGAGCTACGCTGAGTGCACTAGCCAACCGCGACGTCTTGCAGCGCGTCCTGATCGTGGACGGCCACTCGCTGTTCGCCGAGGCCATCAGGTCGGCCCTGGAGGCTGCAGGGGTGATGGTCGCCGGCGTGTCGGGGACCGCCGAAGACGCGGTCATGACTGTGTTGCGGAAGCGTCCGGATCTGGTCCTGATGGATGTCGCTCTCCCCGACCAGAGCGGGCTGCTCGCCGGGAGGCGGATCTTGCAGGACTGGCCCGAAGCGAAGATCCTCGCGCTGACCGCGCTGGAGGAGCGCCGCGTTGCCGAAGAGGCGCTGCGGATCGGGTTCCGGGGGTATCTGACCAAGCGCACGCCTGTCGCCCAGTTCGTGAACTCCGTCCGCGCGGTCCTCGATGGACGACGCATCATGCCGCATCGGCTGGGATCGGCAAGCCGCCAGGCTGCAGAGCACGAGGATGCGGAACTCCTCGCCGCCCACCTCACTCCTCGCGAGCGAGAGGTACTTGCCCTTCTTGCCCGAGGCGCGAATGGTCGCGAGATCGCGGCGGAGTTGGCGATCAGCCGGAACACCGTGAGGACCCACGTTCAGAGCATCTTGACCAAGCTGCAAGTCCATTCCCGACTGGAGGCCTCGACCTTCGCTGTGCGCCACCGATTGACGGCCCTGCCGCGGGCCGATGCCTCGACAGGGGCCCCGCCGATCGTCGATCGATCCTCGCCAACGGCGTTGAGCTCGAACGGTCGTAGTGACGCGGGTACTCCTTCGGACGCGGGTGGGAGGCCGAGCTCGCCAAGGAACGTCGTCGTCTGGTCGACCGCCGGCAGGCGAAAGGGAGGGACCGGAGTGAGTGACGCGCCGGTACCCATCCGGGTCCTTCTCGCCGACCAGCACGCCCTGTTCCGTGAGGCTCTCCGAGCCATCTTCGACGCCGAGCCGGACCTCCTCGTGGTGGCGGAGGCGGGGACCGGCTTCCAGGCGGTGGAGGAGGCGGGACGCGCAGAGCCGGATGTTGCCATCCTCCATGCCGGGCTCGAGGCTTGCGATGCCATCCAGGTCGTCGGCGTGCTGCACGAGCGGGTTCCCGAGTGTCGGTTGCTCATCCTGGCCGATGGAGAGGACCACGGGACGCTCGCGGCGGCCGTGGAGGCTGGTGCCAGCGGGTTCCACACCAAGCGAGCTCCCCTCGTGGAGCTTCTGGAGGCGACCCGGGCCTTGTCGCGAGGCGAGACGGTGATCCCCCCTCGGATGCTCGGCGGACTCCTGTCTCGGCTCATCTCGCACAGGCACGAGCTCGACGTTGCTCAGGAGCGACTGGCCAGGCTGACCCGTCGCGAGCGACAGGTCCTGGCCCTGTTGGCCGAGGGCGCCGACAACGACGCCATCGCCCGGACCCTGGTGATCAGTCCGCAAACGGCCCGAACGCACATCCAGAACATCCTCAGCAAGCTCGAGGTCCATTCGCGACTCGAGGCCACCGCCTTCGTGTTCTGGAACGGGAGTCTCCAGAACCTGCAGACTTCGAACGGTGCTCACCAGGTTCGGGCGACTCGGGGCGCCGCCGAGATCCGTCCGTTGATGACCGCGAGGGAGTGAAGGCGCACCAGAAGGAGGGCTCGACGTTTCGCCCGATGGCCACCCGGGCCGTCGTCGCCGTCGTCGGCCGCCGTTGACCCCTTGCATTCCCGTGGGTATCCTGTTAGCACTCGCAAGGGGCGAGTGCTAACCGCCCCAGGACGCCACGGAGCACAGCAAGGAGGAAGGTATGGCCAAGTTCAACCTGACACCCCTGGAGGACAGGATCGTCGTCCAGCCCCAGGAGGAGGAGGAGACGACCGTCTCCGGCATCGTGATCCCCGATACGGCCAAGGAGAAGCCCCAGGAGGGCAAGGTCGTGGCGGTGGGTCCGGGGCGTTTCGAGGAGGGGCAGCGGGTGCCGATCGACGTCAAGGTCGGCGACAGCGTCATCTACTCGAAGTACGGCGGGACCGAGGTCAAGGTCGAGGGCGAGGAGTACCTGATCCTCTCCGCTCGCGACGTCCTGGCCGTCATCGACAAGAAGTAGCCAGTTCCGTTCGTCCGGGGGCTCGGGCGCGCGAAGCGCCGGGCCCCCGATCCACGTGAGGAGGTTTCATTGCCAGTCAAGCAGCTGAAGTTCAGCGAGGATGCCCGGCGCGCCCTCGAGGCCGGGGTCAACAAGCTCGCCGATGCCGTGGCGCTGACGCTCGGTCCCAAGGGCCACAACGTGGTCCTGGACAAGAAGTGGGGAGCGCCCACC
>JBOGVH010000034.1:0-2525 GCA_050695235.1 Actinomycetota bacterium | reverse complement strand
GCATCCGGCCGTGCCGGGGCCCGGGTCGGAGCTGAACGGTTGGTGGCGGGTTGGTCTCGCCCTGGTCGGACCCGTCCTCCGGCTGCTGTTCGATCTCCGGTGGGCCAGGATCGATCGCATCCCTCGAACCGGCCCGGCCATCCTGGCGGCGAACCACGTGAGCGCGCTCGACGGCGTCGTGCTCGCATATCTGGTGGCTCGCCGGGGGAGCCGCCCCACCAGGTACCTCGTCGCTGCGGAGTTCTTCGACCGGCGGTTCCACGGCTTCTGGCTCCGGACCTTCAAGCAGATCCCGATCCGGCGTGGGGTGGGCGACTCCGGGGCCCTGGACGAGGCGGTCGCCACCGTCCGCTCCGGTGCCGTCGCCGGGATCTTCCCCGAGGGCACAGTGAACCCGGACCCGGGCGGCACGATGCTCAGGGGGCGGACCGGCGTGGCCCGCATCTCGCTCGCCGCCGGTGCGCCGGTGATTCCGGTGGGTATCTGGGGGACACAGATCCGGTGGCCGCGGACCGGGCTCACCTTGCGCCGGCCGTTCCGTCCCACCGTCGCCCTGGCCTTCGGCCCGCCGATCGACCCGAGCGGCGACCCATCGTCCTTCGACGACATCCAGGCGTCCGCAACGCTGGTGACGACGCGGATCGCCGAGCAGACGGCGGCTGCCCGGATCCTCGCCGAACCACGGAACGGGCGATGACGGTCACGCTCGCGCTGGCCGGCGACACGATGCTTGGGCGGGGGGTAGCCCAGACGCTCGAGCGCTCCGGACCTGGCGCGCTCTTCGCCGACGATGTCGTTGAGGCCACCCGTGCGGCCGACCTGTTCGTCCTGAACCTGGAGTGCTGCATCTCCGAACAAGGCGAGCCGTGGCCGGCCCCGGGGAAGCCGTTCTTCTTCCGCGCGCCGACCGTCGCGGCCGACGTGCTCACGAACCTCGGCGTTGACTGCGTGACGCTCGCCAACAACCACGCGTTGGATTTCGGCGAGGAGGCGCTCCTCGATACCTTCGAACACCTGCGGCGAGCCGGCATCGCCTGGGTGGGCGCTGGCCAGGATGCGGCCCGGGCCCGCTCCCCCACGTACCTGGAGGCGCGCGGGTTCCGCCTGGCGGTCCTGGGCGTCACCGACCACCCGGAGGATTTCGCGGCGACGGATGAGCGCCCGGGGGTGGCGTTCGCCAACCTCCGGCGCGAAGTGCCGGCCTGGCTCACGGACCAGGTGGAGCAGGCGAGGGACACTGCCGACGCCGTCCTCGTGACGCCGCACTGGGGGCCCAACATGGTCCCGGAGCCGGTGGGGCACGTCCGGGCCGCCGCCAAGGCCATCCGCGACGCCGGGGCAACGGTGATCGCGGGCCACTCCGCCCACGTCTTCCACGGCATCGCGGAGCGGGTGCTGTTCGATCTCGGTGACTTCGTCGACGACTACCGGGTGGATCCGGTGCTCCGGAACGACCTCGGTCTGCTGTTCCTCGTGACCCTCGGCGACGGCGGCGCGTCCGCGGTCGAGGCCCTGCCCCTGAAACTCGACTACTGCCACACGCACGTCGCCAGCGGCGAGGACGGGACATTGATCCGTCGCCGGTTCCGTGAAGCCTGCCTGGCCATGGGCACCGACGTCCGAGAGGAGGGCGAAAGGCTGGCCGTCGATCTCGGCGGCGAGGATTCCGGAGACCAATCTTCCCGGTCGAGTGATCGGCCCTCCTCATAGCGAAGCGGGCCGCCCAGCTCCGTCCCGGCCGGGAGGTCCAGGGCTGAGCCGTCAGCCGGGCTCGTTCGCCCCAGCCCCCGCCTCTCTCAGATGCCTAGCGAACCACTCCGCGGCGAGCTCGGACACGCGTTCAAGCGCTCCCGGTTCCTCGAACAGGTGACCCGCGCCGGGGATCACCTCCAGTCGCTTCTCGCAACGGAGTGACCGGAACGCTTCCCGATTCACCTCCACGACCACGGGGTCCTCACCCCCGACGATGAGGAGCGTCGGGGCTGTGACTTCCTCGAGCGCCGGACCCGCCAGATCGGGGCGGCCTCCCCGAGAGACCACGGAGGCGATCCCCTCCGACAGGCGCGCCGCGACCACCAGGGCTGCGGCGGCACCGGTGCTGGCGCCGAACAGGCCGACGGGCAGCCCCGCGGATCCCGGTCTGGTGGTGGCCCATCGGGTCGCCATCTCCAGCCGCCCGGACAGCAGGCCGATGTCGAACACGTTCCCTCGGTTCTTGGCTTCCTCCGCGGAGAGCAGATCGAACAGCAGCGTACCCATCCCACGCTCGTTCAGGGCCTGGGCCACCGCGAGGTTCCGGGGAGACAGGCGGCTACTCCCGCTGCCGTGCCCGAAGACCACCACCCCGACGGCATCGGAGGGGAGAGTTAGCTCGCCGGGCAACGAGGCCCGGCCGGAATCGATCTCGATCCGAGTCATCCGGTCCTCGACCCATGGAACCACACCCTCGTGTGCGGAGGGAACGGAGCGTTGGAAACGGGAACGGGTCGCGGCATCTCGGAAACGAAAGGGGCCGGTCCGCGTCC
>JBOGVH010000033.1:0-2484 GCA_050695235.1 Actinomycetota bacterium | reverse complement strand
CCGGGCAGGCCCCGGTACAGCTCGGAAGCCACCTCGTACAGGTCGGCCGCGACGTCGGTGGGCGCCGGCAGCGTCCGGGCCCGGGTGATGGTGGTGAAGTTGGCCAATCGGACCTTGAGGACCACCGTCCTGGCCCGGTAGCCGTCCGTTCGCAGTCGCGAGGCCACGCGATGCGACAGAGCCAGGGCCTCGCGCAACAGGTCCTCCTCGGCATCGAGATCGACGCCGAACGTCTCCTCGTGGGAGACGGATTTCGGCGGTTCGTAGGGGACGACCGCACGGTCGTCGATCCCTCGCGACAGATCGTGGAGGTCCCGGGCGTGCTGGTCGCCGATGAGCCGGGCGAGCACCGCCGGTGGGGTCCGGGCCAGGTCGCCGACGGTCCTCACCCCGAGCCGACCGAGCGTCTCGACCGTCTTCTCCCCCACCCCCCACAGCGCCCGCGCCGGGAGGGGCTCGAGGAACGCGGCGACCGCCTCGTCCCTGACCACCACCAGCCCGTCGGGCTTGGCCTGCCGCGACGCCAGTTTGGCCAGGAGCTTGTTGGGGGCGACCCCCACCGAGCAGGTCACGCCGACCTCGGACCGGACCTCCCGGCGGATCCGTTCGGCGATCTCCTCGGGGGGCCCGAACAGCAGGACGGCTCCGGAGACGTCGAGGAAGGCCTCGTCCAGAGCGATGGGCTCCACGAGGGGCGTCACCGAGAGGAGGACCTCGCGGAACCGATTGGAGTGGGCCCGGTAGGAATCGAAGTCCGGAGACAGGAAGACCGTATCGGGACACAGGCGCCGTGCCCTTACCGCGGGCATGGCGTTCCTGATGCCGAAGGCTCGGGCCTCGTACGAGGCGGACATCACGACCCCCCGCGAGCCGGCTCCCCCCACCACCACCGGCCTGCCGGCGAGCGAAGGATCCTTCTGGACCTCGACCGAGGCGTAGAAGGCGTCGAGGTCGACGTGGAGAACGGGTGCGATCACCATCCGGCCGAGCCTCCGCTCGCGTGCCACAGCTTCCTGGGGGGAAGTCCGGGGAAGGGATCGCCGGCCGCCAGCGCCTCCGTCAGCCGGCCGGCTCGTCGAGCCTGCTGGAGTTGGGTGAGGTCCCAGGCGTCCTCGGCGATGATACTCACGCCCTTCACCCCCGTCCGGCGAAGCCGTCCCCGCACGGCCAGGACGAAGGAATGGAACACCGTCTTCAGCACCTTCGCCTGCACCTTCTCGAACACCACCACCTCGACCGGCCCGGTCGCGTCGTCCAGGGTGAGGAACACGATCCGTTGGCCACTTCGCACCGCCGGCGTCTGGGAGGCAACCTTCACCCCGGCCACCACGACCATCACGTCGCCGCGCTCCTTGTGGAGGTCCCTGGCCCAGATCACACCGAGGTCGGCGAGGAGCGGCCCGAAGAACGAGACCAAGTGGCGCGATGCGTCCAGGCCGAGCACTTCCAGCTCGGCCCGTACCCGTTCGGCATCCGAGTACTCGGTGAGCGAGAACCGTGGTCCGTTCGTCTGGCTCGATGCCGACCACAGGTCCAGCGCGAGCTGGTCGCCCTCCCGCTGTGGCTCGGTGACCATGGCCTCGTACAGGCGATCGCGGCGCGTGCCGGCGGGGAGGGCGTCGAACGCCCCGGCGTGCACGAGGGCCTTCACGACCGGCCGCGACACGTTGGTCCGGCGCAGGAAGTCGCCGACATCCCGGAACGGCCGTTCGGCCCGAGTCTCCTGGATGAACCGGACCTCTGCATCGGAGATCCCGTGCACGTCCTTCAGCGCCAGCCGGATCCCGTAGCCCGCGCCGACGCGTTCGGCCACGTAGTCGGGTTCGCTCGCGTTCACGTCGAGCGGGAGGATCTCGATGCCGTGCTCCCTGGCGTCCTCCAGGATCAGCCGCCGGGGGTACATGCCGGGATCATGGGTCAGCACGCCGGCCAGGAAGTGCGCGGGGAAGTGGGCCTTCAGGTACGCCGACTGGTAGGTGGGGACGGCGAACGCCGCGGCGTGGGCCTTGCAGAACCCGAACGAGGCGAACTGCGCGACGTCGTCCCACGTCGTCTCGGCCACGTCGTCGGGGACGCCGCGTTCTCGTGCACGGCTCAGGAAGTCCTCGCTGAGCGACGGGAGCTCCGCGTCGTCGTCCAGGTGGCGGCGGATGCGGTCGGCCGTCGTGAGGTCGTAGCCGGCGAGGGCGGCCAGGGTCCGCATGACCTGCTCGTGGTAGACGATCACGCCGAACGTCTCCCGGAGCGCCGGCCAGAGCGCCGGGTGCGCGTAGACCGGCCGCTCCATCCCATGCCGACGGTTCAGGTATGGACGGATCATGTCCGACTTCACCGGACCCGGGCGGAACAGCGAGATGTCGACGATCAGGTCCTCCCACCGGCTGGGCTGGAGCTTCTGGAGCAGCTCGCGCTGGCCGGGCGACTCGATCTGGAAGCACCCGAGGGTGTCGGAGGCCCTGATCAGCTCGAACGTCGGCTCGTCGT
>JBOGVH010000032.1:0-4106 GCA_050695235.1 Actinomycetota bacterium | reverse complement strand
GCGCAGGACCCGGTGATCGCGGAGGTGGCCCGCCCGAAGCGGCTCATCGCCCTGAACATCACGGAATCCCAGCTCCGCGCGGGCCGCCTCCGCCTGGCGGAGGCGAACGCACAGCCGGTGAACGGCGACGCCACACGGATCCCTCTCCGCGACGAGACCGTGGACGGCGTGATCAGCGTTGAAGCGGCGTTCCACTTCGCGTCCCGGGCACGGTTCTTCGTCGAGGCGTTCCGGGTGCTCCGGCCGGGCGGCATCCTTTCGATGTCCGACGTCCCGGTGAAGCGGCTCCCGCGCCGTCCGGGCGAGCTGCTGGCGGGGCTGACCCAGCTCCGGGTGTGGGGCCTGTCGACCGCGGCCGCCACGACGGCGGACCGGATCGTCGAGGCCGTCGAGGGCGCGGGGTTCCGGGATGTGGAAGCGCGGTTGGTCGGCGACCGGGTCATCGCTCCGGCGCTCGCGTTCGTCCGTCGGCGGCTCGCCATCGAGACAGGAGCGGCCCCCTTAGCGATGCGGCTGGCCTCCCGCGTTCTGCTCTCGCAGGTCGAGTTGCTGTGGCGTCGCGGGCTGGTCGACTACCTGCTCCTGAAGGCGGTCAAGCCCAACCCGGCCGGTTAGGCCGTCTCGAGCTCCCTGCGGAGCGCGCGGAGCGGGAGCGAGCCCAGCGCCAGGAGTCGGTCGTGGAAATCCGAAAGCGAGAAGCCGTCTCCCACGGCCTTGGTGGCCTCCGCTCGGAGCCTCTCGATCTCGAACTGCCCGATCTTGTACGCGAGCGCCTGCCCCGGCAGCGTGATGTACCGGTCCGTCTCGATCACCGCGTCGACGTTGGGCACGGCCGCCTCCTCGAGCTGTTCGATGGCCTTCTCCCTGGACCACCCGAACGCGTGGATCCCGGTATCGACGATCAACCGGGCCGCCCGGTGGGCCTGGGCGTCGAGCATGCCCAGGCGCTCCACGTCGTCCAGGAACAGCCCCATCTCGTCGGCCAGGCGTTCGCTGTACAGGCCCCAGCCTTCGGCGAACGCCGCACCGGCCAGGAGCCCGCCGAACCGCTTGATGCTCGGCCGGTCGCCCATCTCCTGCTCGATGGCGATCTGGAAGTGATGGCCCGGGTTGGCCTCGTGGTACGTGGTGGTCGCCAGGTGATACCGCGGCCGACTCTCGAGCTCGAACCCGTTCACGTAGTAGATCCCCTGCCGCGACCCGTCCTCGGAGGGCGGCTGGTAGAAGGCGAACGGCATGTCGGCCTCGCGAAACTCCTCGACCGGGCGGACCTCGCAATTGTTCTTGGGGAGGCGGCCGAAGAATGGGGGTGCCGCCTCCCATCCCCGATTGACCTGGTCCTCGGCCAGCCGGACCAGCTCGTCCTTCCCGCCGATCGTGTTGCGGCCGTCTGCGTTCAGCTCTGCCGTCACGGCGGCCGGATCCGCGGAGCCAAGGCGCTCGGCGCACAGGATCCGTTCCTCCTGGATCCGCTGGAGGTCCTCCAGGCCGAGGTCGTGGACCTGCCTGGCTTCCAGGGGAAGCGTGGTCCACGACAGGATCTCCGCCGCGTACATGGCGTCGCCTCCCGGCAGCGCGAACAGGCCGATGGTCTCCGTGGCGTGCGGAAGGTAGTCGCGGAGCGCTTCGAGGTAGGTCTCCAGCGCGGGCATGACCGTTCGGCGGAGCTCGTCGGCGACGCGGTCCCGACCGGCGGCGTCCGACTCCGGAACCGGCATCACCGCCGGCGACGTCTCCGGCGGCGTCGACATCAGCCGCTCGACCTGAGCCACCGACCGCTCGACCACGACCCGAGGTGCCGTCACCCCGGCCCGGACGCCCTCCCGAACCACGTCGTTCACCGCCGCGAAGAAGTCCGGGGCGGCGTCCAGGCGGGCCAGGTACCGATCGAGGCGCTCCGGCGTGTCGGCCCGCTGAAGCGAGCCGAGCTCGCCGAACAGCTGGCCCGGACCCCACAGGTGGCTGACCACTCGGAGCCGGTCCAGGCGATGGTCGATCTCGGCCAGGTCGCGAAGGGCGATGGCCTCCAGCATGTCGAGTGAGGTCCGAACGCCCACATCGGGCACGTCTCGATCGAGGGCCTCGAGCTGTGTCCGGGCCCGCCGGTGCAAGGCCTCGCGCTTGGATCGCCCGGCTTCGCTCGGATCGGGCAGCCGATCGTCGAACCGCTCGTCGCCGACCAGGGTTCCGAGGAGCGGATCGGCCTCGATCAACCCCTCCCAGTAGTCGTCGACCAGTGCACGCGCGCGATCGACCTCACCACCCATTGGCTTCCACTTCCCTTCCCGCTTCCCGACCGGGGCAGACCACATCCTAATTCGACTGCGTGTGGGACTTCGCTCCACTTGGGTCGTACCCTCTTGGACCATGCCCGCAACCAGGGGGATCAGGATCGCCGCCCTCTTCCTGCTGCTCGGCATGGTGGTCTGGCTGTTCACCGGCAGCGAGGGCGTGGTCACGCCGGATGGAGCCGGGCGGTTGCTTGGGCTCCCGCCGGAATCGACCGCCACGCATCCGACGAGGGTTGCCGGTGGCCGCGCTTCCCTCGAGGTCTATCGGGGACTGGGGACGTGGATCGATATCTACGATGTCGCCTGGAGGCATCCGGGGACGGCCATCCGGCGCATGCGAGCCCGCGGGGTCGAGACCCTGTACCTGGAGACCTCGAACTTCAGCCGGGGTCGGATGATGGTGTTCCCCGACGGCGTCAGGCGGTTCCTCGACGCGGCCCACCGCAACGACATCTCCGTGGTGTCCTGGTACCTCCCCGGCCTCCGTGACCTCGCCCTCGACGTCCGCCGCTCGCTCGGCGCGATCCGCTATCGGACACCGCTCGGGAACGGGTTCGACTCGTTCGCGCTCGACATCGAATCCGACGCGGTCGACCGCCCGGTGCGCAGGACCCGACGACTCCTGTCGCTGTCGGAACGGCTCCGGGCCGCCGTGGGTCGAAGCTACGCGCTCGGCGCCATCATCCCCTCACCTCGCCGGCTCCAGGCCGACGTGCCGTACTGGCCGCACTTCCCCTATCAGCGACTGGCCGACGTGTACGACGTGTTCCTGCCGATGACGTACTTCACGTTCCGGGTCAGCGGGAGGTTCGGCGCGCGCTGGTACACCGCCGGCAACATCGACATCATCCGGCAGCAGACGGAGGACCGGTCCGTCCCCATCCACGTGATCGGCGGGATCGGCGGCGACGCCACGAAGGAGGAGACCGCGGGGTTCGTCGACGCGGTCCGGGGGCGGCGGGCCATCGGAGGGAGCTACTACACGTTCCCCATCACTCGGCCCGCCGACTGGTCGAAGCTGGATCGGCTCCGCTCCACCCGCTGAGCCCGGCGTGACCGGGCGCCAGGCCGTCTGTCATCCTTGACGGGATGGACGAGCACCTCGAGGCGAACCGAGTGCTGTGGGACGAGTGGGCTGAGGTCAACGCCCGAAGCCAGATGTACGCCCTCGAGGACTTCAAGCGAGGCGGCATCAGGCTGCGTGACTACGAGATCGAGGAGGTCGGCCCCGTCGCCGGCAAGTCCCTCTTGCATCTTCAGTGCCACTTCGGCATCGATTCGCTCTCGTGGGCCCGCCTGGGTGCGAAGGTCACCGGCATCGACTTCTCCGAGCGGGCCATCGAGCTCGCGACCGGTGTGGCGGCCGAGCTCGGCCTCGACGCATCCTTCATCCGCTCGGACGTCTACGAGCTACCCACGCACCTTGATGGGGATTTCGACGTTGTGTACACGTCGCGGGGCGCGCTCTGTTGGCTGCCGAAGATCCGCCCATGGGCAGACGTCGTGGCGCGCTTCGTCAGGCCCGGCGGGTTCCTCTACGTGACCGAGGCGCACCCCATCCTGTGGGCGTATGAGGACGACTTCACATTGAAGTTTCCCTACTGGGAACGGGAGGAGCCCCTCTCCTTCGACGTCCACGGCTCGTACGCAGACCCGACCGCCGAGGTGAGGGCGGAGAAGGATTTCGAGTGGAACCACAGCCTCGGCGAGATCGTCACCGCGCTGGCTCAGGCCGGCCTGCGGATCGAGTTCCTCCACGAGAGGCCGTTCGTGGAATGGGAGGTCCCGTTCCTGGAGAAGCGGGACGAGCGGTGG
>JBOGVH010000031.1:0-5174 GCA_050695235.1 Actinomycetota bacterium | reverse complement strand
ACGGCTCACCGGCAGGGAAGGGGGTGGTGTGTGAGATAGTCCTGGGCCGCAAGACCGGCCCGGTGGCCCGCCCCGGCCGGCTCCGTGCCCAATTCGAGCATCTGCTCGAGGACCAGCGGGGGGCGATCCTGTCGCCGCCAATGGCTCGCGGCCATCTGCAGCTCCTCCTCGGCGAGATCCTGCTCCCGCCACCGACGGACGTCGGCGAGGAAGCGCTTTCGGTCCTTGCCATGCAGGCGTCGGCCTTCACCGCCGATCATCTGAGCGAGCCCGACCTCGGCACCGCCAGGATCGCGGGCGCGCTGGCCTGCAGCCCCGATTACTTGGGACGCGTCTTCCGAGAAGCGTTCAACGAGACGCTCACGCAGCACATCCATCGACTGCGCATCGACCGAGCCCGGACGCTGTTTCGCTCCACCGGCCTGCTGGTTGACCGCGTCGCCCTGGCGGTCGGGTTCCGCGACGTGCGCTACTTCCGCCGCATCTTCAAACGCAGAGTCGGGCTCACGCCTGGGCAGTTCCGGCGCCTCCGCCCGTCCGCGGGGGAGGTGATGACCGGAGAGCGCCTCGGGTAACCGCTTCGAGCCGATGCGGCCCATCAGCACGTGACGTGATCAGGATCGGTCTAGGCCTTCGTAGACGCGCTCAGGTTCTAAGGTGACACGCCTTTCTATGACGCACGCTGGCTGAGGATGTCGCCCTTCCATCCGGGGCAGAATGAGACCGCCGATGACCCGGTCTGGGGGCATGAACTGCAACCCCGATTCGCCCAATGACCACGGATTGGGAGGCGACTGAGCCTCGTGGACGTCTGGCAGGCATGAGGATCCCCGCGCTCGGCCCTCGAGGCGAGGGGTGGGCACTCGCCCAGTTGGGGCTCGGCGTCGTGATCGTCCTGGCTGGGATCGCGGGCTGGGCACTGTTCGTCGCCGGGGTGGTCGGACTCGGTAACTCGCTCACGCCGTTCCCGAAGCCATCGGAGCGTTCCACGCTACGGGTAGACGGCGTTTATCGACTCGTGCGTCATCCGATCTACGGCGGCTCGATGCTCGTCGCGATCGGATGGTCCCTGATATCGTCGCTGCTCGCCCTTCTCGCCACTGCCTTCCTGGCAGCTCTCTTCGAGCTGAAGGCACGGCACGAGGAGTCCATGTTGGTGGTGCGGTTTCCCGAGTACGCGGCGTACCGGCGCCGAGTTCGGTGGCGGTTCGTACCGGGAGTTCACTGACCAATCCCGGCGATGCTAACTCGAAGGCTCCAGATTCCTTAACGTTAGGCGGGAAGGACAACGGTTGTCCTGGCGCCCGTCAACGACCAAAGCGGCGCATCAGCTGGCGGCCGGCTGTCCCCTCGGTACGAGGCAGAAGGGATGTCCCGCCGGATCCGCGAACACCCTCGATCGCTCGGGCTGAGGCTGGTGATCGAACTTCGCCCCGCCAAGAGCCAGCACGGTCCTTTCGGCCTCATCGAGGTCGTTCACCTGGAAGTGCAGGTGAAGCTACATGGATGACGCGGGGTCCGGCCACGTCGGCGGCCGGTACCCCGGCGATCGCTGGAAGGACAGATGGAACTCGGCCCGTTCGCTCTCTCCCACCGAGTACCAGTCGGGATCGGAGTACACGACGGGCCACCCGGTCAGCCGACTGTAGAAGTCCGCGAGCCTGGCTGGATCGCGGCAGTCCAGGGCGATCCCGCTCAGCCGTCCCACACCGCTCACGGACGGAAATGTACTCAATGCCCCCCTGTCCAGGTTGCGAATTGGCGGGCGCGCCGCCCAACCCGCCCGTCAAGGCCCTCGATCGCGTTTCTTGCTGCAAACAGACCGCGTAATTGATGTCGGCGTGCGGACGGGCCTCACGAAGAGACCGAATATCGACGGACAAACAGACCAGGTGCGGCTCAAGGCTCCCGAGATCCGCCGCGGGGACCGCGTTCGTCCTGCGGCGGGTTCCCAGCAGGCCAAATGTCGACCCGGACAGCCAGGGATGCAGGCGGTCGAGCCGGCCCGGGAGTGGGCCGTCTGGCTCTGAACCCGGCAGCCAAGACCGGCCGGGGCTGGCCGGGGGGTGGGGCGCTCAGAACCGAGAGCGTCCGGTCTTGCGGCGTTTACCGGCGGCTATCTGCTCTCCCAAGGGGTGCTTGACGCTGCAATGGAGGGGGTGGGATAGTGGCCGTTCGCCTGTCGCCCGGGGTGTGGAAAACTGCCCCTCGGGCTGTGGAAAGGAGCCAAGATCGCTGATCTAGAGGTTGGCGCGGTCGTCGACGGGACCGTGTCTCGAATCACCCCGTACGGGGCCTTCCTGACCCTGGAAGGGGGCAAGGTCGGACTCGTGCACATCTCCGAGATCGACCGGAACTACGTCAAGGACGTCCACGAGCACCTCAGGGAGAGCGACGTCGTCCAGGCGAAGGTCATCGCCATCAAGGAGGACGGCAAGATCGACCTCTCCATCAAGGCCCTCCAGGACCCGGCACCCCCTCGTCCCCGCAGGGGGAGCGACCCGGGGTTCGAGTCGATGCTCAAGAAGTTCATGCGCCAGAGCGAGGAGCGCCAGGTCGACTTCAAGCGCTCCGTCGAGCACAAGCGCAAGTAACGCCCCCCGTGGGCGAGCTCCGTGGAAGCGACCTCTCCATCGTCCGTGAACAGCTCGGTCGCGAGCCCACCGTCCCCTTCACGGTGGTTGCCCGGTGTCCGGGGGGGCATCCCCTGGTGATCCGGAATGCGCCTGTCGACCGGGACGGCCATCCGTTCCCCACCCTGTTCTGGCTGACCTGCCGCGTCGCCGTGAAAGCCGCCGCCCGCCTGGAGTCTCAGGGCTGGATCGGCCGATGGAACACCCGGGCCGAGAAGGCCGAGGTCCTGGCGACCGCCCTGGCCACCGCGCACGAGGAGTACGCCCGAGAACGTTCTCGAGGGTTCCCCCAGGCGCTTGCATTCGGCGGGGTGGGAGGAGCGTCGCGGGGTGTGAAATGCCTGCACGCCCATTACGCGAACCATGTTGCCGGCGGTCGGGACCCCATCGGCGAATGGGTGGCCGAGGAGATCGAGCCGATCCATCCCGAGGAGAAGCCCCGTCGGGTGGGCGTCGTGGACCTGGGCACCAACTCGATCCGGCTGCTGGTGGCCTCCGCCGGGCCATCCGAGGATACGGGACTGGAAGAGTTCGCTCGGGACATGATCATCACCCGGATCGGGGAAGGGGTCGACCGGACGGGTCGCATCGACCCAGAGGCGCTCGCCCGAACGGTCGAGGTCCTGGAACGGTACTGCCGCCGGGCCCGGGCCCTGCACGCCGAACGCATCCGTGTCTCGGCCACCGCCGCGGTGAGGGAGGCCTCCAACCGCGACGAGCTCGAGGCCTCGGTGCGAACGCACGCGGGCTCGGAGCTGGAGGTCATCACGGGCGAGCGCGAGGCGGCCCTGTCGTTCCTGGGGGCCACGCCCGGGCTGGATGCGCCGGCTCCCTTCTTCGTGCTCGACATCGGGGGTGGGTCGACGGAGTTCGCCGTGGGGACGGAGCAGCCGGACGCCTCCATCTCGACGCCGATGGGGAGCGTTCGGCTGACCGAGCGGCTGATCCGGACCGACCCTCCCTCGAGGGAGGAGCTTGCAAGCGTCCAGAAGGCCGTCCAAGACACCCTGGGTGAGGTGGGACGGTCGGTATCTGTCGGGACGGCACCCACGTTCGTGGCGGTGGCCGGAACGCCCACGACCATCCAGGCCATCGCGCTCGGGTTGCCCTTCTACGACCCGGAGGCCATCCACCGTTCGTGGCTCTCGGTGGAGGAGGCCGAGCGCGTCCTTGCGGAGCTCGCGAGGATGACGACCGACGAGCGTTCGGCGATACCGGTCATGGCTCCGGGACGGGCCGACGTCATCGTGGCCGGCGCCGTGATCCTGGTGGAGGTCATGCGTCGGTTCGGATTCGAGCGGGCGCTCGTGTCGGAGACCGACATCCTGGACGGCCTGGCTCTGGAACTGCTGGCGACCCTGTAACCTCTGTCGCCGTGCCAAGGAAGACCCGCCATCGTCAGCTCGCCCGAGTCGCCGCTCGCAGGCAGGCCGAGCGCCGGCGACGGCAGCGACAGCGGATGGGCGTCATCGCCCTCGCCCTCGTGGTGGCCCTGGTCGGGGGCGTGGTGGCCTTCGCCGCGTTCACCGGAAGCGAGACGCCACCGGCGGCGTCGGGGACACCGACCCCGTCGCCCGAGCCCGTCGCCTGCGGTGCAACGGTTCCGGCCGATGCGAACAAGCAGCCGCAAGAGTTCTCCAAGCCGCCGCCGATGAAGATCGATCCGAGCAAGACCTACACCGCGAAGCTCGATACCTCCTGCGGCACGATCGTCATCCAGCTGCTGGCCGATCGGGTTCCCGAGACCGTGAACAGCTTCGTGTTCCTGGCGGGGAAGCGGTACTTCGATGGAACGCGGTTCCATCGCATCGATACCAGCATCGAGATCATCCAGGGGGGGGACCCAACAGGCACCGGCCAGGGAGGCCCCGGCTACACCATCCCGGACGAGCTCACCGGCAACGAGAGCTACGGCCCGGGGGTCGTGGCCATGGCCAACGCCGGGCCGAACACCGGCGGCAGCCAATTCTTCATCGTGTACGGGCCGAACGGGCACAACCTGGACTCCGCCCCTAACTACACGATCTTCGGTCAGGTCGTGAAAGGACTGGGTGTAGTCAAGCGGATCGCCAAGATCCCCGTGGCGGACCCGAACGCCGGCCCGGCCGGGCAGCAGCCATCGAAGACCGTGTACATCGACACCGTGACCGTCTCGGTCTCGTAGCGGTCGGAAGGGAACGGGTAAGCGCTCCCCATGAGAAGGACGTATAAGGGAACGATGGATGTCCCGCCCCGCCGCCGAAGCGATCCGTCTCGTGCTGTGTGTGGCCGCCCCCGCCGCCCTGCTGGTGGCGGGCTGCGCCTCGAGTGCCGGCACCCGGGGGTCTGGCGAGTCACCGAAATTCAACGCGGGCGGCCCCATGGAGGTGCACGCCTCACCCACCGAGGCCGCGGGGGAGCAGATCCGTGTGCCCGACGTCGAGGGCGAGGATTGGGAGGACGCCGCGCACACCGTCCTCGATGCGGGGTTCGAGTTCGGCACGTGGTCGCGGTCGCCGACCGCCACCCCAGGTGGTCGGTGATCTCCCAATCGCCAAGTGG
>JBOGVH010000030.1:0-3216 GCA_050695235.1 Actinomycetota bacterium | reverse complement strand
ACCCCGAGCCGGGCGCCGTCCACCAGCGTTCCCACGACCGCGGAGGTCAGGCCCCACTTCTCGCAGACGCCGCGGACCTCGTCGAGCCGGGAGGGATCCACCACCGCGAGCATCCGCTCCTGGGACTCGCTCGTAAGGATCTCGAACGGCTCGAGGCCCGCCTCACGGAGTGGAACGGCGTCCAGGTCCAGCTCCGCCCCCATCCCCGCCCCGGACGCGGTCTCGCTGGCCGCGCAGGTCAGCCCGGCTCCGCCCAGATCCTGCAGGCCAAGCAGCAGTCCGCCCTCGACGAGCTCCAGACAGGTCTCGATCAGCAGCTTCCCGGCGAAGGGGTCGCCGATCTGCACGCTCGGTCGGGCGTCCGCCGCCTGGTCCTCGATGGTTCGCGATGCGAGCACCGAAACGCCGCCGATCCCGTCCCGGCCGGTGGCGGCGCCGATCAGGAGCAACCTCGATCCCTCGCGCACCTCGTTCGCCGTCGTCACCAGCCGGTCGGCCGGCGCCACCCCCACGCACATCACATTCACCGTCGGATTCGCCGAGTGGGGCTCGGCGAAGCGGATCTCGCCCCCCACCGTCGGCACACCGATGCAGTTGCCGTAGCCGCCGATCCCGGCAACCACGCCGGCGAACACGACCCGGTTGCGCTCCTCGGTGAGCGGCCCGAACAGGAGGGGATCGAGGAGCGCTACGGGCCGGGCACCCATCGACACGATGTCTCTGACGATGCCGCCCACCCCAGTGGCGGCGCCCTGATAGGGCTCGACGGCGGATGGATGCGAGTGCGACTCCATCTTGAACACCGCGGCCAGGCCGTCCCCGATGTCCACGGCGCCGGCATCCTGTCCCGGGCCCACCAGCACCCGCGGTCCCTCGGTGGGCAGGGTACGAAGGTGGACCTTGCTCGACTTGTACGAGCAGTGCTCCGACCACATGGCCGCGTACATCGCCAGCTCGGTTCGGTTGGGGTCGCGACCGAGCGTGGCGTGGATGCGGTCGAGCTCCTCGTCGGTCAGGCCCAGGGCCCGGTGAAGCTGCTGGTCGACCTTCACCTCACACCCTGGCGAGCGCGTGCGCGAGGAGCGAGGCGAAGAGGGGTTGCCCCCCCGTGGACCCGACGTCGGGATCGACGGCGTGCTCCGGGTGCGGCATGAGTCCGACCACGTTGCCCTGCGGGTTCCTGATCCCCGCGATCGAGCCCGCGCTCCCGTTCACGTTGTGCTCGTCGTCGAGCTCTCCGCCCGGACCGCAGTATCGGAACGTGACCAGCGCCTCGGCCTCGATCCGCGCGAGGTCGTCGGGGCGAGCGGTGAACTGCCCCTCCCCATGCTTCACGGGGATCCGCAGCACCTCGCCGGGAACCAGTCCCTCGGTGAGCGGGGAGAGTGAGGTCTCGACCCGCACGTCCACGAACCGGCACACGAACCGAAGCCGGCGGTTACGGATGAGGGCTCCCGACAACAGCCCGGCCTCGCACAGGATCTGGAAGCCGTTGCAGATGCCGACCACCGGCCCGCCCCGGTCAGCGAAGGCTTGGACCTCGTCCATGATCGGGGCGAACCGGGCCAGCGCCCCGGTCCGCAGGTAGTCACCGTAGGAGAATCCGCCGGGCAGGATGACGGCATCAACGCGGCGAAGGTCGCGATCGGCGTGCCACAACGGCACGCCATCGCCGCCCATGAACGCAACAGCGCGAACGGCGTCTCGATCGTCCAGGGAGCCGGGGAACGTCACCACGCCCACCCTGGGTGTGCCCGCGGTCATGGAACGTCCTCGAACCGAAGCTCGGAGGTCGACCCCACGATGCGATAGCTCTCGATCACTGGGTTCGACAGGAGTCGCCGCGCCATCTCGTCCACCTGAGAAGCGGCCGCCGCTTCCGTCTCCGCGTCCACCACGAGCTCCACGTACTTGCCCACGCGCACGTTCGAGACATTCGCCCAGCCCATCGCGGGGAGGGATCCTTCTGTGGCCTTGCCCTGAGGATCGAGGAGCCCCGGCTTCAACGACACGACGACCTGGAATCGGTACTTCATCCGCCGTCCGGCACTCCCATGCGCTGACGGTACCAGTCGAACCGCTCCCCGGTGATCCGCTCGTAAGCCTCCCGATAGGTATGTGCGGTCCGCTCGACCACACCGGCCGGGAGGTCCGGGGGCGGCGGCTCGCGATCCCAACCGCTCGCATCGAGCCAGTCCCGAACGTACTGCTTGTCGAATGACGGTTGGGGTGTGCCGGGCGCGTAGCCGTCGGCCGGCCAGAAGCGGGACGAGTCGGGGGTGAGCACCTCGTCCACCAGGATCAGATCCCCGCCGGCGAATCCGAACTCGAACTTCGTGTCCGCCACGATGATGCCGCGCTCCCGGGCGATCTCCGCCCCTCGCTCGTACATGCCGACCGTCAGCTCGCGGAGGTGCTCGGCGAGGCCCTCGCCCACCAGGTCCGCGGTCTCTTCGAACGTGAGCGGCAGGTCGTGCCCTTCCGCCGCCTTCGTGGTGGGCGTGAAGATGGGCTCTGGCAACCGATCGGCCTCACCCAGGCCCGGCGGGAGCGGCACCCCGCACACGTGGCCCTCGGCCAGGTACTGCTTGAGCCCCGACCCGGTCAGGTACCCCCGGGCCACGCACTCGACCGGGACCACCTTCGCCCTGCGGACCAGCATGGACCGGCCGGCGAGGGACGGGTCGCCTCGGAACGGCTCTGGGAAGTCCTGCCGGTCGGCGCTCAGAAGGTGGTTGCCGACGACATCCCCTGTCTTGCCGAACCAGAACAGCGAGAGCCCGCAAAGCACCCTGCCCTTGTCGGGGATGGGGTTGGGAAGAACGACGTCGAACGCCGAGATCCGGTCGGTGGCCACGAGCAACAGGCGATCGTCCCCCGCGTCGTAGATGTCGCGAACCTTGCCCCTGGTCCGGAGCTTCGCAGCTTCGGTCACCGCTCCCCGCCCACGGTCAGCTTGGCCAGCCGGTCGAACACCACGTCGAGGTTTCGCAGGTAGCGGCCCGGGTCGAACAGCGCCTCGAGATCCTCGGCGCTCAGCAGCCGAACCATGTCGGGTTGATCTTGGAGCTCCGCCCTGAAGTCCTTCCCCTCGTCCCATGCCGCGGCCGCCGCGACCTGGACGATCCGGTAGGCATCATCCCGAGACATGCCCCGTTCTACCAACGCGAGCAACACGCCCTGCGAGTACACGAGGCCGCCACCGAGGTTCAGGTT
>JBOGVH010000029.1:0-4156 GCA_050695235.1 Actinomycetota bacterium | reverse complement strand
GCGAAGGACCGCGTGAAGCCGCCACCGCTTCAACCACGCCGCAAGCAGTTCCCAGTCGAGTTGGGAGGATGCGATCACTTGGGCCACGTCACGGACCGGGAGGACCAAGGGGGGCCGGGCCCCAAGGGAAGCATGCAGGCACGCGTGCAACAGTAGAGCCGTGTCGTTCAGGCGCCGCAGCGACCGTCCGCCGAGGCTGAAGGAGACGGTCTGGAGGATCAACTCCTCCGGGTCGATCCACTGCCCGAACGGACCGGGGATGAGCGTTCGGTGCAGGTCGATCTCGAACCCTTCATGGGTCCGGTGCAATGCCGTGTGGCCGAACCGCTCAACGAATCTCGGCCTGGGCTCGGGGAACACCCGGCCGAATCCCAGCTCCGCCAGAACCCCAGAGGCTCGCTGGAAGTCCCGAACGTGAACGAGTATGTCGAGGTCTCCGAACGGCCGCCACGATGAATCCGGGTAGCACGTGTGGGCGACAGCTGGGCCCTTCAGTACGACGAATTCCATGCCCGCATCCTCGAACGACGATGCAAGCGCGAGGAGCTCGCGTTCGAGGGTCAACGCGTTGAGCATGAACTCCCGGTGCCAGGTCAGGAGCTCCTCGGTCTGCTCATCGGTGAGTGCCAGCAAGCAGTCCTCCGCCATCGCCATCGCCAGGCCCGTAAGCCGTTGGTGGACGACGGTGGCCAGGATCGCTCGCCAGTCGTCAGCCGGGACTTGAAGCGACTCAGGACGCCCTCTCATCTGGGGTAGGCCGAACGCGGCCACCCGTCTCGTCAGGGCCTCCACCGACCCGGCTTCAGGCACGCGCCTCCGGGACCTCCTCCAGGGGATCCGCGACTGACTCGATCAATCCCAGCTCAAGCAGGTGAGCCAGCAGCTCGTCCATATCTCGGCTGATGACCTCCCCGGATACGCTGTAGACACTCGATACGGTTTCGACCAACTGCTCGACGGTCATTGGCCTTTCCAGCAGCCGCCATACGTCTCCTGCCGTCGCAGACAGGACTTGGAAGCCTTCCCGACCGACTGCCGCCAGGATGAGGTCGCCGCCGACGTTGCGGGCGAGAACTCCCGGGACTCTGGCGAACCAGATCGCGCCCGACGCCTGCTTCGAAATGCGGCTCACAGCCGGATGACGTTGGGCCGCTGCTCTTGCCCGTAGGCATTTCTGGCGTCGAACACGAGCTGAGCGTGATCGGCGATCCATTCAAGGTCGTAGAGCCGGTGCGGGGTGAGGAGGATCACGCAATCCGCCGTGCTCACCGCGCGGTGCGAAAGCTCGGTCCTGGCCAGCACGGTCCCACTCACCGCGGCGGCCTCGACGTATGGGTCGTGGAAGTTGATCTGGGCGCCTCGTCGGGCCAGCATGGTCATCACCCCGATCGACGGGGACTCCCGGATGTCGCCGACGTCGGGCTTGTACGCCACGCCGAGTACCAGGACCCGGGCGCCCTTCACCGGCTTGCCCGCATCGTTCAGGGCCTCCCCGATCCGCGTCGCCACGTAACCGGGCATCTGGGCGTTCACATCCTGGGCCTGTTCCAGGATGCGGAACTGGTGGCCGGCGTCCCGCCGCACCTGCCAGGCAAGGTAGGCGGGGTCAAGGGGGATGCAGTGCCCCCCAACGCCGGGCCCGGGGGAGAATTGCATAAACCCGAAGGGTTTCGTGGCCGCGGCCTCGATCACCTCCCACACGTCGATGCCCATCTCATGACAGAACATCGCCATCTCGTTCACCAGGGCCACGTTCACGTGGCGGAAGGTGTTCTCCAGCAGCTTCGCGAGCTCCGCTGCTCGTGGCGACGATACCGCGACGACCTTGTCCACCAGCTGCTCGTAAAAGAGGGACGCCGCTCCGGTGGCCTCGGGGGTGACCCCCCCCACGATCCGGGGGATACTCCGGAACCCGAAATCCAGGTTGCCGGGGTCGATCCGCTCCGGCGAGTACGCGAGCAGGAAGTCCCGCCCCGCGATGAACCCCCCGGCCTCGAAGAGCGGACGCACGACGTCGTCCGTGGTCCCCGGGTAGGTGGTCGACTCCAGGAGCACCAGGTGGACCGTGGACAGGTAACGGACCACGTCCAGGCACGCGCGCTCGACGAAGGACAGGTCCGGGGCGTGATCCCGGAGAGGGGTAGGCACGCAGATCAGCGCGATGTCGCACCCCTCGAGGTCGTCGGACGACGACGAGAACGACAGGCGGCCCGTAGCCAGCGCTGATCGGAAATCCTCCTCCAATACCCCCGGGACGGAGAGCGTGCCCCGGCGGAGATCTTCGATCCGGGCCTCGTCGATGTCGATGCCGGTCACTGGGAAGCCGGCATCGGCTGCCGCGCACGCCACGGTGAGACCGACGTACCCCTGCCCGAGCACGCCGATGGCCGCGCTCCTGTCCAAGATGCTGCGCCGAAGTCGAGCGGTGTGCTTCACCAAGCCTCCCGGTTCGGTTCGAGTCCTGGAACGCCGGTCTACGCTGTCTCGTCGTCCTCGCCCATGCGAACGATCTTCCGGATCGCGTCGGCCTTGCGGCGGAAGCATTGCCGGCGGGAGATACCGATCTCGCGGGCGATGTCCTCCATGGGAGCCTGTTTCACGTACCAGAGGAGCAGGATGTGCCGGTCGCGCTCACTTACGAACTGCATCCTGCGGCAGAGCTCGGTGCGCACGTCGAGCGTGCCCAGGAGCCCCAGGAGCATGCCCTCGGAGCGCTCTCCCGACCGGCGGGCCGCTCCGACCTGAAGGAGCGAGGTCGAGGCCGGCTGCCACCAGTCCGTGTAGGTGACGAGGAGACGCACCACCTCGTCCGCCGATCGGAGGAATTCGGAGCGGAAAAACCCACGCATTATAGACACTATCCGCCTCTGAAGTGACGCGCCAGGTAGGGAAATCCCCTACGCCGGCCGTTGCCGTCCGTGAGCTTCTCCTCGGTCGTTCGCCGGTACGTGCCATACCGACGGGGCAGGGCCCCCTCCTTCACGCCGTTCAGGGCGACGCCCATCACGGGGACTCCCAACCGCCTGAGTAGCTCTCCGGTCCGCTGCGCGACGTCGGCCGTGGTCATCCCGGCGCGGGCCACCACGAGGACGGCATCCACGCCGGGAACCAGGTAGGTGGCGTCGCCGGCCGCAAGGATCGGCGACGTGTCGAGCAGGACGATCTGGGCCCGCCCCCGGGCCTCCTCTAGGGCGATATGCATCTTCTTGGAGCCAAGGAGCTCGCTGGGACGCTCCGGCGGGGGGCCGCTCGGTACGACCGGAATCTCCAGCGTGGTCGCCTGAACGTAGCGGTCCAGGACCGGTCCACTGTTCGCGGACGCCAGCGCGTCGACGAGCCCGTGATCGTTCGGGATCCCGAACAGCTCGTGCAGCGCCGGGCGGCGCAGATCACAGGAGAGGACCAGCACTTTCTGGCTCATCTCCGCCATGATCACCGCCAGGTTGGCCACGACGGCGGTCTTCCCCTCGCCCGGGCCGGGGCTCGTGACGAGGATCACTCGCGGACCCTGCACGGTTCCGTTGCCGGACCGCTCCGCCGCCGGGCCTACCCCGGGCCACCCCCAGATGAGCTCCGCCGCCAGGTGCCGGAAGGCTTCGGCCGCTGGGGAGCGCGGAGCGGCGGCGGCGACGATGGCATCGCGCTCCCCCGGCGAGATGCGGGGAATCTCCGCCAGGACCGGAAACCCGAACCGCTCCTCGGTCGCCTCCTTGGTCCAGAGCCGGGGATCGACCCGATCCAAGAGGAGAGCCAGACCAACCCCCGCCAGGAGCCCGATGATGGCGGCGAAGAGTATCCGAGCGCTCCGGGAGGTGGGGGCCCGGAACCCCACGGTGGGCAAGGGACGGGGGGAAGCCTCCTGGATGATGTGGAGGCCGGGAGGGCCGACGTTCTCGGCCACCAGCCGATCGTACTGCGCCTCAAAGAATCCGAGCTCGCTGGCCTTCGCATCGAGCTCGGCGCGCAGCGACTCAGCCTCCGTCGCGGTGGCCGTCTGCATCTCAGCTTCGAGCGCGGTCAGATCCCCGCGCAGCCGCTCGATCTGGCCCAGGATGGATTGGGCCTGAGCCTCGGCGGTCTTCGCCCTGCTGATCCTCAGGAAGCTCAACAGTTCGCGGGCGAAGCCGTCGGCCAGGGCGGTCGCCTCCTTCGGGTC
>JBOGVH010000028.1:0-1700 GCA_050695235.1 Actinomycetota bacterium | reverse complement strand
CTCGCTGTCCCCTGAGTGTGCGGAGATCACCGGCGACGCGGGCGGAACCGCCCCGCGAGGTCGACGAGGGGCGGGGCCCCCGGCGACATCCGGAGCCGAGCCTTGGTCGACGGCTGTTCGTCGCGACCTTCGCCCTCATGCTGGCCACCGCGGGAATCGCGTTCGCCTTCCGTGCCTTGCGTCCCGATACGTCCCCGGTGGCCGATGAGTCGCCATCGCCCTTCGTCGAGCTGAGCCCGATCCCTCCCCTGACCGGAGAGCCTCGGATCACGGTCGAGATCCCGCTCGTCGACGCTGGGGCCGGCGACCCGATCGGCGGCCTCGCGTTCGGCGCGGCGTCAGCGTGGGTCGGGCTTCCTCACGAGGGAGAGAGCGATTCCGTCGTCCGGATCGAGCTCGCCACCAACGAGATCGTGGCGGAGATCCCGGTGAGAGAGACGCCGTACCGCAAGCGCATCGCCGCGACCGACGCGGCAGTGTGGGTGGCCTCGACCGGCGTGCTCGAGCGGATCGATCCGGCGACGAACGAGGTCGTCGCCAGCGTGGATCTACAGGGCCGGCCGGTCTCCGCAATCGCGGCGGACGCGGCCGCGGTCTGGGCGGTGGCGATCGCCGAGCCCTCCGAGGAGGGCGGCGAGTGGACCGGGAACCTCGTGCGCGTCGATCCGGCCACGGACGAGGTCGTGGCCGAGATCCCGCTCGGCCCCCCGGTGGCCGGGTACGAGGATGAAGTCCTTCTGGGAGCGGGATCCGTATGGGTCCTCGGCGGCCGGTGGTTCGACGGCGAGGACGCCGAGTACGGAAGCGACCTGATCCGGGTCGACCCGGCGACGAACTCGATCGCCGCCCGGATCCCCGTCGGCGGCTTCCACATGGTGATGGGCACCGACGAGGTGTGGGTCCGCTTCCCGGCCGACGGCGCGTTCGACGACTCGGCCGAGCGCGAGGAACGACGTTTCATCCGATGTCTCCACCATCTGGGTGAAGAATTGCGCGAGTGTGGCTGCGATACCGGCCGTGCCGATCAGCCAGACGACGCTCGTCAGCCGGATGTAGGCGGGTTCGGTCGATCGCCTCGTGAAATACCCAACTCCCAGGAAGAACAGGGTCAGCCCCGCCACCAGTCCGAGGCGGGCGCCGTCGGTGAGGTCCTCCCACCGCTGGGCGATCGCCACGCCGGCTCCGGCCAGCACCAGGATGGCCCCGACGTAGCCGACGGCCTCGGTCAACAACGAGATGCGCCCCTGTCGCGGCCCCACCGAGGGCTTCTCTCCCTGGGATCGCCGGAACCAGACAAACAGGCCTACCAACAAAAGGATCGGGATCAACAGACCAAGCGCGGCTCTCATCGAGCTCACCTCCTTGTGAGGTTCGCACAACGCACCAAGTGGCCATAGAGCCGTTCGACTCGGCGCGGCTGGGTCTATCGGTCCAGGATGTCCAGGTACTGCTCCTGCATCTCCAGGGATATCCCCCAAGGGAAATCGGGGCTCCAGGAGCCCTTCGCGAACGAGGCGCAGAGCACCCAGTCCAGAGGTGCGCTCGGGGTAGGTGGCGGCGAATAGCGCGGACATGGGCCCACCCCCACCCCAGCCGAAGCGCAGCCCGCTCCGATCCCTCGGCATCCATGACCGCCCGGAGGTCGTCCATGGTCTCTTCGAGGGTGGACGGGACTGGGGCGGGATCGGACAGCCCAGTCC
>JBOGVH010000027.1:0-2204 GCA_050695235.1 Actinomycetota bacterium | reverse complement strand
AAGCCGTCGAGTCCCGCGCCTTCGAACGTGCGGAACCAGCGGTCGGCCACGTCTCTGTCGGTGGTGGCGGGGGTGACGTGGATGGGCGACGCGGCGCCCGCGAGAGCCTCGACGAGCGTGCGACGCCGCACGGCGAACGGTTCCCCGGTGTCGTCGCGGTTTCCCAGGGCGAGGAGGTCGAACGCCACGAAGTGCGCGGGGGTCCGTTCGGCGAGCAGCCTGACTCGGCTGTCGGCCGGGTGGATCCGCTGCTGCAGAGCCTCGAAGTCGAGACGCCGACCCGACGGATCCGGGACGACGACCTCACCGTCCACGACGCACCGCTCTGGGAGGTTCGTCTTGATCGCGTCGACGACCTCCGGGAAGTACCGGGTCATCGGCCGCTCGTTGCGGCTGCCGATCTCGACCTCGGCTCCATCACGGAAGACGATCGAGCGGAATCCGTCCCACTTCGGCTCGAAGCTGAACGGGCCGGTCGGGATGTGCTCGATCGGCTTGGCGAGCATGGGGGCGACGGGTGGCATGACCGGCAAGCGCATGGAGCTATCTTCCCTGGCCGGGGATGTGGTGACGACATCCCTGGTCGGTCTCGCTTGGAGGCTCGAGGACTCACGGCAAACCTTCGCACGTCCGGTCGATAAGCTGGAACGTCGAGGCCCAGGAGCCGAGCGACGGGTCGAAGGAGGGCGGGATGGACAAGGTGCAGGAGTGGAATGAGCTCGCGGCGCAGCTCGCGGTTGACAGCATCCGCGCCTCCACCCAGGCCGGGTCGGGTCACCCCACTTCGTCCATGTCGGCGGCACACCTGCTCGCCGTGCTGTACGCCGACCATCTTCGCTACGACGCGTCCGATCCGAAGAACCCGGCCAACGACCGCTTCGTCCTGTCCAAGGGCCACGCCTCGCCGCTCATGTACTCGGTCCTGAAGGCCGTCGGCGCCATCACCGACGAGCAGCTCCTCTCGTTCCGGGCGTTCGGCAGCCCGCTCGAGGGACATCCGGCGCCCCTGGCGGAGATGCCGTGGATCGACGTGGCCACCGGGTCGCTCGGCCAGGGGCTTCCCATCGGCCTGGGCATGGCTCTGGCCTTGAAGATCGATGAGAGCCAGGCCCGGGTGTGGGTCCTGATGGGCGACTCGGAGGCTGCGGAGGGATCCATATGGGAGGCGATGGCAAATGCCGGGTTTCATCGCACCACCAACCTGGTGGCCCTCCTCGACATGAACCGGCTGGGGCAGTGCGGCCCGACCATGCTCGAGTGGCACGGGGACGTGTATGCGGAGCGCGCCAGGGCATTCGGGTGGCACGCCACCCAGGTCGACGGCCACGACGTGTCGGCCATCGACGCGGCCTATCGGGAAGGCGAGGATGCCGGGAGGCCCGTGCTCGTGGTGGCCAGGACCGAGAAGGGTCACGGCGTCTCCTTCCTGGCCAATAAGGAGGGCTGGCACGGCAAGGCCCTGTCGAAGGACGAGGCGGTGAGAGCCATCGCCGAGCTCGGCGGTCCGAGGAACATCACGATCACGCCGCCGAAGCCGGAGCTGCGGATCCCGCACCCACCGACCCCTTTCACGTATGAGCTGCCCGGCTACGACGACGCCGTCGCCACGCGGAAGGCGTTCGGCGAGACCCTCGCGTCGATGGCCGCCAACCCCAACGTGGTCGTCCTGGACGGGGAGGTAAGCAACTCCACGCACACCGAGGACTTCCAGAAGGTCGCACCGGATCGGTTCCTCGAGATGTACATCGCGGAGCAGTGCATGGTGGGCGCGGCCGTCGGCCTCCAGGCCCTGGGCAAGACGCCGTTCGCGGCGACCTTCGGCGCGTTCATGACCCGCGCCTACGACTTCGTGCGGATGGCCGCGGTCAGCCGGGCGAACCTCCGGCTCTCCGGGTCACACGCCGGCGTGTCGATCGGGGAGGACGGCCCGTCGCAGATGGCCCTGGAGGACCTGGCCATGATGCGGGCCGTTCACGGCTCGACGGTGGTGTATCCGGCGGACGGCAACGCAGCGGCGAAACTGACGTCGGCCATGGTCGATCTGCCGGGCATCTCGTACATCCGCACGACCCGGGAGGGGACGCCGAAGCTCTACGAGGTCGAGGAGTCGTTCCCCGTCGGAGGGAGCAAGGTCCTTCGCTCGAGCGACGGAGACCGGGCAAGCATCGTCGGGGCGGGGGTGACGGTCTACGAGGCCCTGAAGG
>JBOGVH010000026.1:0-2815 GCA_050695235.1 Actinomycetota bacterium | reverse complement strand
GTCATGAGTCGCCAGGTACATCGCCTGGACGTTGACCCCAGCGTTGGCGATCGCCCGGGCCATCCTGCCGAGCTCACCGGGCTTGTCCGCGCTGGCAGTCACCTCGGCGATGATCGGATCGGCCTCGCCTTCGACCTTGATCCCGGCCCCCTCGAGGGCTTGCCGCGCCTTCGCCGCGTCCTCGACCAGGACGTGGATGATGCCACGTCCCTCCACGCCGAGCCCGCAGATCCCCTCGATGTTGACGCCGGCATTGCCCAGCGCCTCCCCGAGGTCCGCGAGCGTCCCCGGACGATCCTCCAGAGATACCGTGAGGTCCTTGGCCATGGACCACCTCCCTTTCCGCCTCTGGCAGCGGTCTTACTCCTCCCGGCCCCGGCGGGTCAATCCCGCTGCCCTGACCGCCGCCGCCGCCGCCGCCGAGCGAGCTACAGGTAGCTCCGAAGCTCCCACAGCTCGGGGAAGAACCGCTTGCCGAGCGTCGTCCGCAGGTACGGGACGCCGCTGGAACCCCCGGTGCCCCGCTTGGCACCGATCTCGCGTTCGACCATCAGGACGTGATGGCTCCGCCAGATGGCGAATGACTCATCGTGGTCGAGCAGTCCCTCGGAGACCGCGAACAGCGCCGCGAAATCCGGGTCCGTCGCCATCCGCACCAGGCTGTTCCGACGGGCTTCGGCTTCGTCGGCGGGCATGGGCAGTCCGTTGGCCTCGAGCAGCGAACGGAAGCCGTCCCACAAGGTGGCCTCCTCGAGGCGCCGCGCCAGTCGGGCCCGCTCTTCCGGCGAAGAGGAGACGTCCTCGATGTATCGCGCGTCCTTCAGCCCCGACACGAACTCGATCTCGCGGAACTGCACCGACTGGAAGCCCGACGCTGGCGCCAGGTGGGACCGGAACGCCAGGAAGTCCTGCGGCGTCATCGTCTGGAGCACCTCGATGTGCTCGATCAAGACGCGCTCGATCGCGCGGACCCTGGTCAGCTGGTGGCGTGCGTGCTCCGGGTCATCGCCCATCATCCGGTCCCGGATCGATCCCAGCTCGAACAGTAGCTGCTTGAACCACAGCTCGTAGGCCTGGTGCACCACGATGAACAGGTGCTCGTCGTGCACCGGTGGATCGGATCGAAGCTGTTGGAGCGACAGGAGCTCCGGGACCTTCAGGTACTCGCCGTAGGTGAGGAGACCTTCCTCGGTCGGCTCGGTGAGTCGACCCATCCGCCTGACCCGCCCGGGCCGCTCCGACGTCCCCACGCTTTCGAATCCTAGGCCAGCGTCAGCCGGCGAGGACCCGCGACAGCTCTTCCAGGCTGTCGAGGTTGTGACCCGGGAGGAACACGTCGATCGACGGAAGCGCAGCGGCCATCCCTCGTGCGAGCGGCTCGTACCGGGGGCTCCCCTTCAGCGGGTTGACCCACACGATGCGGTGGACCAATCGACGGAGCCTGGCCATCTGGTGGCGCAGCAATTCCGGGTCGCCCCGCTCCAGGCCGTCGGAGCAGATCACGGCGATCGATCCCCTGAGCGCGGTGCGCTGACTCCACCGATCGAGAAGCTCCTTGATCGACGGGCCGATCCTCGTACCGCCCTCCCAGTCGGCCACGAGCCGCCCCAGGTCACGCAGGGCCCGGTCCGGGTCCTTCGTGCGGAACGAGCGGGTGACGCGAGTGAGCCTGGTCCCGAAGCAGAACACCTCCACCTTGCGTCCCCCGGCCATGGCCGCGAACGCGAACTGCATCAGGGCCCGGGAGTAAGGACCCATCGACCCCGACACGTCGAGGATCAGCACGAGCGGCCGGCTCCGACTCCCACGGCCCCGCCAGGCCCTGTGGAACGGCTCACCCTCGGTCCGAAGGGATTTCCGCAGCGTCCGGCGCATGTCGAACCGATCCCCCGATGGAGAAGGGCGAAGGCGCCGGGTCGTGCGTACCGGGGCCGACACCGCGAGCCGGCGGATGAGCTGGGCGACGCGCCGGCGCTCCTCTTCGGACAGGTCGGCGAAGGACTTCTCCCGGAGCACCTCCGCCGCGCTGGCCACGATACGAAGCGCTGCCTCTCCTTCTGGCTCCTCTGCCTCGCCGGCGGCTCGCCATCTTCCAGCGACCAGGACCGCGGTCGATATCAGTTCACCCACCGGTTCGGCCTCGGGTGAGGTTGCTGGCGTCCTCGGCACCACGAGGCGGGCGACCGCCGGGAACCCATCCTCCACCCCGAAGTACTCGTCGAAGGCGCGGTCGAACGCTTCGAGATCTTCGGGCCTCGACACGAGCGAGGCCCTGGCCGCCCAATACAGGTCCTCACGACGCAGTGGCAGGAGCGCCACCGCCGCCCGGCAGAACGTGACGATCCGGCCGGTGCCGACGGGCAGGCCGCGCCGCCGCAGATCTCGGCCGAATCCGATCAGCCGATCGAGGCCCTCGAGGTCCTCGGGCTCAGGCGTCGGCGTCGCCGACCACCTCGGCGAGCCGCGACTCGGCCAGCTCCTGATCCTCGTGATCCTTCAGCACCGCACCCAGCGTCTCCCTTGCGGTGCCCTCGTCCAGGCGCTCGACGCCGAGGAAGGACAACGCGTTGGCCCAGTCGATCGTCTCGGCCACGCCCGGACGCTTCGCCACATCCAGGGAGCGAAGGCGAGCCACCGCCCCGGCCACCTCACGTGCCATGGCCTCGGACACGCTCGGTGCACGCGTTCGAACGATCTCGACCTCGCGTTCGAGCGTTGGGTGGTCGATCCAGTGATACAGGCACCGGCGTTTCAGGGCGTCGTGCAGCTCACGGGTCCGGTTGGACGTGACGACGACGGCCGGAGCCTCCTCCGC
>JBOGVH010000025.1:0-1913 GCA_050695235.1 Actinomycetota bacterium | reverse complement strand
TCGAACCTGGACGCCAAGCTCCGGGTGCAGATGCGGGCCCAGCTGGCGAAGCTGCATGACACCCTGAAGACGACGACGGTGTACGTGACCCACGACCAGGTGGAGGCCATGACGCTGGGTGAACGGGTGGCCGTGATGCGCGACGGCGTGCTCCAGCAGGTGGACACGCCGCAGAACCTGTACGGCAACCCGTCGAACCTGTTCGTTGCGGCGTTCATCGGCTCGCCACCCATGAACCTGGTCGAGGCGAACGTGTTGGACGGCATGGTGGCGTTCGCCGGGTTCGAGATCCCGATGCCCGATGGACTTGACCTCGGCGACCATCGCGGGAAGACGCTGATCCTCGGCATCCGCCCGTCCGACCTGGAGGACGCGGCCGTGTGGTCCAACCCGGAGCTGCCGACCATCGAGGTAACCGCCGACGTGACTGAGGAGCTGGGCTCGGAGGTGAACGTGCTGTTCACCGTGGACGCGCCACCGGTCGGGGTGGAAGAGGTGATGGAGGCGGCCGACGAGCCCGTCGAGGAGGCGGTCTTCCTGCTGGAGGAGAATCGGGCGGTGTTCTGCGCCCGCGTCGACGCCCGCACGCGTGCCCGCCCGGGGGCGCGCGTGCGTCTGTCCGTCGATCCGCGCCGGTTCCATTTCTTCGACCCCGAGACCAACCTCGCCATCGGAGCGTCGAAGCAGGCCACCGCTCCGGCGTGATCCCCGGCTTACCTCACAGCTTGTACCCGAACCTGCGAAGCATGGCCTTCCGCTCGGCGATGTCGTCCTCGTTCTCCACGCCGAGCGGCGAGCCGCCGTCGATGACGCCGAGGATGCCGCGGCCCTGCTCGGTCTGTCCCACCACGACCTCCACCGGGTTGGCCGTTGCGCAGTAGACCGTGCACACCTCCGGGAGCGACTTGATGGCGTTCAGCACATTGATGGGGAACCCGTCCTTCAGCAGCACCACGAACGCGTGGCCGGCCCCGATGGCGTGCGCGTTCTTGACGGCGAGATCGATCAGCTCCTGATCGTTGCCGCTCCACCGCACCAGCCTGGGTCCGCTCGACTCGCAGAACGCGATGCCGAACTTGAGCGAGGGGGAAGACTGCACCAGCGCCTCGTGGAGATCCTCCACCGTCTTGATGAAGTGCGACTGCCCGAGGATGAAGTTCAGCTCCTCCGGCTTCTCGAACCGGACCGTGGAGATGTCCATCGGCGCAGCCTCCTAAGCACGCGTGCCGAGCCTGGAGACTATCCCGGCGAGCAGCGAGATACGAGGAACCACGCTCGTCAGATCGATCCACTCCCGCGGCCCGTGGTCGTCACCACCCACCGGCCCCAGACCGTCCAGCGTCGGGACGCCCGCCGCCGACGTGGTGTTGGCGTCCGACGCCCCGCCGGTCGCCGCGTCACGGAGCTCGAACCCGAGGTCCCTGGCCACCTCGATGGCCAGCGCGGCGAGCCGGGCTCCGGCCTGGCTCTTCTCCATCGGCCGGTGCCACCCGCCATCGTCCACGGCCACCAGGATGTCCGGGACGGTGGTGGCGTCCGCGATCCGATTCACCTCGGCCTCCGCGGCCGCCAGGGTGTCCTCCTGTGGGGAACGGACGTCGACGTGGAGGACGCACCGCTCGGCGACGACGTTCGGCCTGGTCCCGCCCTCGATCACGCCGGCGTTGACGGTGACGCCCGGCCACCGGCCGTTCAGCTCGTGCAGCGCGATGACCTTGTGCGCGGCCTCCAGGATCGCGCTTCGTCCTCGCTCCGGCTCCACGCCGGCATGAGCCGCCCGGCCGAGGATCTCGATCCGGAAGTCCGACACGCCCTTTCGGGCCGACACGATGTCCCCGTTCTCCCGCGCGCCCTCCAGGACGAACGCAGCATCCGCGTCGGCGGCCGCCTGCTCGATGTGCGAGCGGGAGAAG
>JBOGVH010000024.1:0-4560 GCA_050695235.1 Actinomycetota bacterium | reverse complement strand
GTTCAGGAGCGGGTTGCTGCACGTTCTCCCCCTTGTTAAGCGAGCGACGCATCCTAGCCGCATCCTCGCCCACCCGCAATCAGCCGGGCATTGTCAGACCCGGATGACGTCGAGCCCCGGGACCTCGTCGTAGTCCCGGTCTTGAGACTCGACGGGGACGCGATTCGCGATCGCCGTTGCGGCGATCCACGAATCGTTCAGTGGCATCCGCTCGCCCTCGTCTCGCAAGGCGAGACGGAGTGCGGCCCACGGATGGGCGACACCCGGATCGACAGGTAGCGGCTCGAGCGCCTCTGCCCGGGAGAGGGTCTCGAGCCGCCGTGCTCGGGTCGATCCATCGGCCGCGGCCAGCATGCCGAGCCGAAGCTCGCCCACCGTGATCACCGACACCGCGATGCTCTCGGGCGGTGGGCCTGAGAGCTCCCTTTCCTGCTCGAGGGGGGTGAAGAGGGACGTGTCAGCGAGTGCACCAACTCGGCGCGTCCATGGGTTGGCTGGCTGGTCACGGAATCGGGACGTCGTCGGTGGTCTCGGGAAGGAGGCCGGCGAGCTCTCGGGCCAACCCCGCGTCCGCCCGCCATGCCTCGCTGTCTTGGACGAAGGCGTCCCAACTCATAGAGCGGGGCCGCCTGGCGAGTGGCACCAACTCCGCCACAGGTCGACCGCTGACCGTCACCCGCAGCCGCTCACCTGCCTCAACCCGACGAAGCACGCCGCTGACATCGTTACGGAGCTCTCTAGCCGGGATATCAGCCATGCCTGAACTGTAGCCGCTCTTGCTACGCGTGCCTCGGGACGCGGCGACACGTCACAAAACGGACGAGAGACGGGAGTATCGGCGCACCTCAAGCCGGATACCGGTATCGAACCCAGAGGTGGCGCGGCGTGGTGGGCGCACCCTGCCATCGGAACGTGCCCCCGTGCCCGGTTGTGCCCCCCGCGTGCGAGACTACCTCGGCGCCGGGCGGAAGCTCCACGCTCACGTCGAAGCGGTCGGGGCGGAGGGCGGGCAGGGGGACTACGTCCAGCCGGTATACCCAATCGTCGCCGGCCCGGGTGGCCAGTCCCGGCACCCTGTAGGTCACGCGAAGCTCGTCCGTGCCTCCCGAGGGCGCGCCGATCAGGTCCATCACCACCGGGCGGCCGAGCTCCCGCTGGACGAGCTGAAGCGTTCCTCCGCGCACCTCGACCTTGTCTGGATCCACTGCCGGTGGCAAGTACACGTTGACGAACGAGCCGTAGTAGCCCACCGGGACGTCGCCCCCCAAGCCGGTCCCGAGCAGGACGGAGGGCGGTCCGGTTGGGGCGCCGTTCGTGAGCGTGACCGTCACCGTGACCTCGGCGGACCCATCGGGGGCCAGGGTGGCCTCGTAGCGGACGTCCTTCTCCGCGAAGAACCCCGTCCGGGCCCCCACCCCGCCATCCCACGCCACGACCAGTGCGTTCGGGCCCGGGTCCAGCCGGCCAGAAGCGCCAAGGGCCTCGAGGGCGCGCTCTTCGCCGGGGTCCGCCGAATACACCTGGAGGTGGCGCTCCCGGGCCGCCCGAGCCATGGCCTCCCCGAAGGCCTGGGCGGGGAGCGGCCGCTCCAGGATCGCCTCCCACAGCGCCATGCCGAGCACCCCTTGGATCAGGTTGGATTCGGTATTGGAGGCAGTCTCGAACGTGCGCCGAAGGAGGACGTCCGTGACGCTCTGGGCCGTGATGGGCTCGGGCCAAGACGGCGTATCCACCGAGCCGACGGCCGAGAGTACGTAGGACATCCACACCGGATCCACGGAGATGACCCCATCCACGGGGGGCCGTTCCGCAGCCTCCCACATCGCCATAAGCAGCCGGGCGGAGGTGGGGAAGTCGGGCGGGTAGGTGGCCGCGGTGAAGTGGGTGAGCGCGCCGAACGGCGCATAGCGCGTCGCCACGTCTTTGGGCGCGTCGATCGGAGGCACCGTGCCGAGGGTCGTCGTCGGGGCCAGCCCTTCCAGCCCGATGCGGCCATCCGTGGCGGTAAGGATGGCATAGCTTCCGGGGAAACCTCCCGACCCCCGCGGATCGGACAGGTTCTGCATCACAACCAGGTACCGGCGGGGGCTGGGGTCGCCCAGGAACGGCGGGAGCAGCTCGGTCAGGGTGGCCGTCGTGCGGGTCAACCGGGCCCCAGAGGCCAGCTGGTCCCGGGCGGTGTCCACGGCCTCCCGGACGGGCCCGAACAGCCCCGCGGTCGAGACGGGCGCGAGCATGCGCTCTGCGCGCGTGAGGAGGGTACCGGCGGACCGCACCGCGGGTCCGGCCCGGGCCACGGCTGCTGTGTCGATCGAGCCGCCTGAGGTGAGCCCGGAGACCGTCGTTCCGTCCCACCCCATCTCCCTGGCGGCTTCGGCCAGCGAGCGTCCGGCCCCCGCGGCGAGCTCGGAGGCTCCCGCGAGGGCGCGGACGGCGTGGACGTCGTCGCCCACGATCGGGAGCCAGGCAGCCACCGTCCCCGTCGGATGACGCAGGGCCCCGACGACCCGCCCGGCCGATTCCTCGGCGAGGAGGAACGAGGTGGAGGCCTCATCCGGACGCCCCTCCAGGAGGGCGTCCGAACCCGCTTCCAGGCGGTCGCCGGCCGCGCGAAGCTCCCGGCCGGCCGTCGTCGCCACCCAGACCGCGTCCAGCGTCGCAAGCAGGGCGATCGCGCCCAGGGCCAAGGACCCCATGGTGAGGACTACCCGCCGGCGCGACCGGGGGCGGCGCGCCCGCACCCTGACCCGTTCGCGCACGGGCGATCCGGTCATTCCCGAGGCCATCGTGCGTACTGTAGGAGCGCAGGCCCCGGGCTGCACAGGCAGGACGGGGCTTCACGTTTTCCCCGGCGGATCTTGACAGGGCGCTTGCCTCATCACGGCAACCCAGTTACGCTGCGTCGTCACATTCGCGGCCAGGAGGTCCGATGAGAGCGACCCGCGGTTCGTGCCTCGTCGTTTTCGTGCTCTTCGCCGTCGTTTCGCTGGGCGACGTGGCGTCGGCGCATACCGTCTCCTTCCCGACGAGCCTGAGCATCAGTCGCTCGCCGAGCGGCACGGTCGCGACTGGTACGAGGGTGACGTTCTCGGGCAAGCTCAGTTCGAAGAAGGCGGCCTGCGTGAAGCGATCCAAGATCCAGCTGATCAGGGTCGGTGAGGGCGTCGTGGCTACCCGCAAGACCAATGACCGCGGCAAGTACTCGTTTCGGGTCGCGGTCAACCAGACCGCCAGGTGGAAGACGCGCTTCCCCGGCAAGGTGCTGACCGCCGCGCACCCCCACAACCACACGTGCAAGCGGTCGGTGTCAGACCGGATCCGGGTCCCCGTCGGGTAGCCTCGACCGACGAGTTCCGGTGCTGACCGAACCTTCCCGGGCGGCTCCGTCACCCGCCAAGCAGGGCGTCGTGGCGACCCCGCCTGCCGACGGGCGAACCGGTGTCGCCGCCGCCTATCGGCGAGTGGCCACGTGGATCGCTCTCAGCGACAGCGCGGCGCTTCTCTCGGCCTTCGCGCTCGCGTATCTGATCCGGTTCGGGATCCAGCCCCCCCCGCTCGACTTCGTGCTGGTGATGGCGGTCGTCCCGCCTGCGTGGATAGCGATCTGCGCGGGATGGCATCTGTTCGGGGTCCACCGGTTCGCTCCGGCAGAGGAGTTCCGTCGGTTGGTCTCGGCGATCACCGTGTGCGTCACGCTGGTCGTCACCATCTCCTTCTGGTCGAAAGAGTCCTTCTCGCGAGCGTGGGTCGGCCTGTCGTGGATCCTCTCGCTCGTCCTGGTGCTCGCCGCGCGCCAAGCGTGGCACCGGTGGATGGGCCGCCGGAGAGCCGACGGCAAGCTGACGTTCCGGACCCTGATCGTGGGAACGAACGAGGAGGCCGAGCGGCTGGCCCGTGTCCTTCGGTCGCAGCCAGTGGGGTTCGCGCCGCTCGGGTACGTATCGAACGGGAACGGCGACCCGCACTTCGACGGCGTCTCCGTGGTGGGGGACCTCGCCGAACTCCGGGACACCATCCATAGCAGCGCCGCCGACTGCGTGCTGGTAGCCTCGACCGCCGTGACGGCAGAGGAGATGCGGTTCGTCGCCAAGGCCGTCCGTCAGGAGGGAGTCGAGCTGAGGGTATCGGCCAACCTCCCTCAAACCTTGTCCACGCGGATCGCCCTCCAGCCGCTGGCGGGAGTGATGACGCTCGCACTCAGTCCAGTGCGTCTGACCGGAGCTCAGGCGGCTCTGAAGCGGGCGGCGGATATCGTGGGCTCGTCGCTGGGGCTTATCTTGCTTGCCCCCGTGTTCCTCACGACGGCCGTGGCGATCGCTGTGATGTCGAAGGGCCCCATCCTCTTCAGGCAAGAACGGATCGGGCGACGGGGTCGGCCGTTCACCCTCCTCAAGTTCCGAACGATGGTCGTCCGCGCGGAGGAAATGGTTGAGGAGCTCCTGGACTTGAATGAGGCCAAGGGCCCAATGTTCAAGATCCGCGAAGATCCTCGGGTCACCCGGGTCGGGAGGTTTCTCCGCACGTGGAGCCTGGACGAGCTGCCCCAGCTCATTAACGTGC
>JBOGVH010000023.1:0-3828 GCA_050695235.1 Actinomycetota bacterium | reverse complement strand
ACGAAAGGGAGCGATCGCATGGCGGGACGGAGCGGCAGGAGCAATACCCTGATCGGCCCACCAGAGCACGGGAAAGAGGCCAAGTCGCGTCCCTCCCGGGGGCGCACCTGCGATCAGGATGGCTGCTCCACGATCCTGTCGACCTACAACCCATCCAAGGAATGCTGGCTCCACGCGGAACCCGCGTTCCGCCACCCGCTCTGGCACTCCTCCACGGAGCGCTGACGAGCCGCTCCTAGCCGGCCCTCGCCCTCGGCGGCTCGGCGGCGAGGTGCGCGTAGGCCTCGGCGAGGTGCATGATGACTTGCGAATCCGATTGCTGTTCGGCCATCGGTGCGAGCTTCGCGATCCTCTTCGCGAGGGCCTGGCGAGCCTTCGCCGCCGATTCTGCCGCCTCTGCCTGCACGTCCGCCGGTTCTGCCATGTGATGACCACCCCCCCGGGCCGATTCTATGGACGGGAACCGAGGAGTCGAGTACGAGACCGATGAAGGCGAGACGGTGGAGGACCGCTGGCCGAAGCGGGGGCGACACCTCCGTCAGGGACCTTCCCGGTCAGGGAGCGGCCGAAACAGGTGTTTGAAGCCCGGCCCCCCGCCTGTAGTCTCCGGCTCCAAATGGCGAGCCTGAGGCGCGTGGGGTTGTGAGCCGACGGAAGGTCGGCTGGCTCGGCATCGGCGCGATCGGGGTGGTCCTTTCGCTCGTGGTCGGCGTGCTGTGGGCCCTCCGGTCGCCGAGCCTCCTTGGCGGCTCTCCCGGTTCACCGGCGGGATCGCCCGCCTCGCCCCGATACGACCTCGCGGTGAACCTCCGCGCCGTGCAGAGCAAGGGGCCCGCCGGCATCGTGGCGAAGCCCGCCGCGTTGGCCGGCCCGGCCACCGCGGTCGAGCGGACCATCGCTCGGCTCTACGAAATCGGCTTCGTCGATCCCGCCCTATGGGCCGACGGCCGGTTCCCCTCGCTTGCCGCTCCGTTCGCCCCCGAAGCGAGGCAACGGGTTCGGGCCCACGTCGCTGACCTCACCGTGGGAAGGGCCGCCGGGAGGCTCGACGCGGTGCGGCCGACCCGAGCCCGTCTCGACGTGCGCTTCATGCTCGACCGAGCGAGGCATCCGATCATGGCCTTCGCCCACATGGACTTCGCCGGGGTCGGCCTGGCGGAGGACGCCGAACTTCCCATCCACCACCAGGGCGACTACGCCCTTCGCCGCACCGACGCCGGATGGAGGATCGTGTCGTTCCGGGTGAAGAGCCGGGTGCCCTCACCGCAGCAGATACAAGCCAAGGTCCGCGAGGCCTCGTTGTCGCCCGCGCTCCACTCGAGCGGCCCGCTGTTCGTCCTGGTGATCGGGAGCGATGCCCGCCCCAGGCAATCGATCACCTCGGGGAGCCGCGCGGACGCCATCCACATCGTTGCGGTGAACCCGAAGCGGGGCATCGTCTCGATCCTGGGGATCCCTCGGGACTCGTACGTGTCCATCCCCGGGGCAGGGACGGACAAGATCAACGGTGCCCTGGCCGTGGGCGGGCCCGAGCTCATGGTGCGGACGGTCGAGCGGCTCACCGGGATCCACATCGACGCGTATGTCCTCACGGGGTTCGCCGGCTTCGAGCACATGGTGAAAACGGTCGGCGGGTTCTCCATCGACATCCCGTATGGGATGGACGACTCGTACTCGGGAGCCCATTTCCGTCGGGGGCCGACGCATCTGTCGGGCCGCCAGGCTCTGGCCCTGGCCCGCAATCGCCACGATGCTCCGGGCGGGGACTTCGGGCGGTCGATGAACCAGGGTCGGATCATCGTCGCGGCCATGCGGGAGTTCCAGTCGGATCTTCGGAGAGACCCCCTCAGCGCGCTCCGGTGGGGCCTGGCCGCGGCCCGGTTCATGAAGACCGATCTCAGCCCGACCCAGATGATGGAGCTGCTGCTGGCCGTCCCGTCGATCGCCCGCAATCCGGTTCGCAACGCGGTCGTCTACGGGAGCGGGGCGATGGTGGGGAGCTCGAGCGTGATCCGCCTCGGGCGATATGCGCACGCGAAGTTCCGGGATCTACGGAGGGACGGCGTCCTGCGCTAGCCGCGCTGCCTCGGAGCGAGCGGTACGGGGTCAGCTGCTCTCGGCGGCTGAATCGCGGGAAGGCGCGGGCTTCTCGGTGACCGGCCGGGGGGCCCGACCGTCGCGGGACGTGACCGGCGGAAGGCCCGCCGTCCTGCTGATGTACTCCTCGTCCGCGAGCCATTCGTTGGGCCCGGCCGTGGGGTCGTTCTTGCGGGCCTTACGGTCGTCGCGCCGCTCCTCTCTCGCCTGGCGCTTCTTGGCCTTCACCTCGCGGCGTTGTCTCTTTCCAGGGGTGTCAGGCATGAACACATGCTAGCGGAACGAGTCAGAGCGCGACTTGATGACCTTCGGGAACGATAGAAACCGCGACCGGTGACCCTCGGGAGACGAGGATCACCGATCGGGGAGCGAGGGGATGAACCATCGTTCGACCCCACGCGTTCTCGGTGTGACTCGGCCCATTAGGAAACGGGCTTCACGCTCGCGGCCTGCGGGCCCTTCTGGCCCTGCGTGAACTCGAACACGAAATTCTGTCCATCGTCGAGGTTCATGTAAAACTCGCCGGCGATGGCGCTCAAGTCCACGTACACATAGGCGCTTCAGTCATCGGGAGTGATGAAGCCGTAGCCCTTCTCGGGGCTGAACCACTTCACGGTCCCAGTCGCCATACGCAATCCCCTCCTTTCCTCGCCTCGGGGCGTTACGTCTGCCCGTCAGGCACCCGGTGGGAGCCGGGGAGGGAACTGCTCGAAGCGGACTGCGATCGGTACCCTCGGGAGCACCATACCAGGGGGACCCCGGCCGTCAATAGGGCAGTACCGCCGTGGACCCGCCCTGGCCCGACGTGACGAAGGAAGTCACATCGGATAGGATTCGGAGTGTGACAAGACTCCAAATCCGCTCCGTACGGGATCCGGTCGCTACGCCGGGCGCGGCTCGGGCCGCCGTTGAGGCTCTCAAGCTCATGGACGCCATGGGGCTCATGGAGGCCGGGGAGAACATCGAGGTGCTCGACCTGGAGACGGTCCGGACGATGGCCCGGCGGGCGGCAGGGGCGGGGATCGGGGAGACCGCGACCGTGGCCCTCCGAACCCGGACGAGACCCCAGTCCGACGAGGTCGAGGCCGTCCTGGAGACCCTCCGCCGAGCACTGGAGGCCTCACCCGTCCCCGAATTCGAATGGCCATCGCTCATCGAGCTGTTCGGGGCGGAGCAGCTGGCCGGACTGGTGGGGGTGTCGGTGGCCAGCCTGCGGCGATACGCCGGTGGCGCACGTCCGACGCCCGACGCGGTCGCGGCCCGGCTCCACCTCCTGGCTCAGCTCACTGCCGACCTTCGGGGGGCGTACTCGGAAGTCGGGGTCCGCCGATGGTTCGAGCGCAAGCGGACGCAGCTGGACGGGCTGGCTCCGCGCGACATCCTGAAGGGCGATTGGGATCCCGACGCCACCGGACCCCAGGAGGTCCGGGCCCTGGCCCGGTCGCTCGCCGGGGCCTCGGCCACGTGATCGGCGATCGGGCCACGTGATCGGCTTTCGCCACACCGATCCCCGGTTCCCGTTCCTATGGGAGGACGACTCCCAGCCGGCCGGCCGATGGCACGGGGAAGGCGAAGGGCCCGTGCACTACTTCGCCGACACCCCCGACGGGGCGTGGGCCGAGTTCCTCCGGCACGAGGACATCACGGATCCCGGCGACGTGGCGGAGCTCCGGCGGGCAGTGTGGGCCGTCGAGCTCGGGCGTCTACCCCGGGATGAGCCCGAGCTCTGGG
>JBOGVH010000022.1:0-5484 GCA_050695235.1 Actinomycetota bacterium | reverse complement strand
GCGACCCCACCGACCTCGAAGCCTGCGCGAGCGCCCGCATCTCAGGGAGCTCGTGCAACGCCCGCGTGTACGTGAGGCCCGCGCCGAGAAAGAGGTTCCCATCCTCCCGGCGCCAGGTGTTCAGCTCGGACAGGCGAGAGACGTCGATCATGACCTCGGGCCTGCTCCGGTCGAAGTTCAGGTCCACCATCAGGTCCGTCCCGCCGGCGATCGGCACGGCCTCGGGATGGGCCGCCTTCAGCTCCAGCGCCTCCTCCAGCCCGCGAGGCATGAGCACCTCCATCAGGGCTTCCTCGGCATCAGAGTTTCCCCTCCGCGAAGGCGTCGATCATGGCGAACACGTCGTCGCCGAGGGGATACAGGATCGGGCAGGTGCACCCGGCCTCGACGTACTCTCGGACCTTGGCCCGGCACTCATCGGGCGTTCCCGAGGCCGTGATCATCTGGACCACGTCGTCGGGCACGAGCTTCATGGCGCCTCGGATCTCCTCTTCCGACGCCGGCCAGGTGAGGACCCTGCCGATCTCATCCAGGAGGGACTGATCGACACCGCTCGCCTTCCCGATGTGGGGTTGCTGTCCGAGGTACTGCGTCACGAGCTCTCGGGCCCGGTCGAGCGCCGCCTCGCGGTCCTCGTCGAGCGAGCACACCACGAGCTGTGGCCGGTCCAGATCCTCCAGCGTCCGCCCCGCACGAGCGGCACCGGCAGCCAGGTGCTCCAGCGCCGACTGGTTGTACCTCGGCCCGACCAGGTAGTTGAGGAGCACCCCGTCGCCGATCTCCCCGGCCAGCTCCATCATCTTCATGCCGGTGGCCCCGATGTAGATCGGCACGTTCCTCGGCGAGCGATCGCCGTGGACGATGTCGATCTCGATGTCGTCGACGTTGACGAACTCGCCGTCGAACGTCACGCGCTCCATGGCGATCAGCCGGCGAACCGTTTCGACGACCTCTCGCATCGCCTGGAGCGGTTTCCGGCGGTCCACCCCGACTTTGGTCGCGAGCGGCTCCCACCACGCGCCGATCCCGAGCATCACCCGGCCCGGCGCCAGGTCGTCGAGCGTCACGAACGTGGCGGCCAGGAGCCCCACGTTCCGTGTCCAGCTGTTCACCACGCCCGAGCCCACCTTGATGCGCTCGGTGGTGGCGGCGAACGCGGCCATCGGGACCGTGGCCTCGCGGACGAGCCGGCTCTCCGCCTGCCACACGGCCTCGAACCCCCGGTCCTCCGCATAGCGCACGTACTCGATGCCCTCACGCAACGGGTGCTTGTCCTGGAGGTACAGCGCGACCCGGCCGTCGGCGCTCACCGCCATCGTCGCTCGTCCCCCGCCGGCTCGAACGGGTGGGCCGGGATCGCGTCCATGCGTTCCCACAGCTCCTGTGCAGCGGCCTGGGTGAACGCTCCGGGCTCGCCCTCGCCTCCCCGTAGGAGCCGTCGTTCCCGGACCACCACCGAACCGTCGACTACGACGTCGCGGACGTGTGAGGCTGAGAGCCCGAACACCCAATGACCGGCCAGGTTCTCGGCCGACAGCGGCGTCGGGGGGTCGTAGTCGAGCACGACGAGGTCGGCCGGCGCGCCGGGCTCGATCCGGCCGAGGAGCGGCTCGCCGAACCCCCGTCCCGCGAACGCGGCCCCGGCCGCGACGCGGCCGAGCATCCATGAGGGCGAGATCGAGGGATCGTCCTCGTGCCCTCGCCAGTACGCAGCCTGGGACTCGGCGAACAGGTCGCCGCCGATCCCGTCGGTTCCGAGTGCGACCCGCTCGCCGAGCCTCGCGACCGGCGCCCGGCCGACGCGGTTGTTCATGTTCGAGCGCGGGTTGTGGGCGACCCACGCCCCCGAGTCGCGGATCAGGTCGATCTCGCGGTCGCCGACGTGCACGCAGTGGGCGAGGAGCGATCGCTCGGTGAGCGCCCCGGCGTCGGCCAGCCGCTCGATCACGCGTCGGCCGAACCGAGCCTCGGCGTCGCGCTGATCCGCCGCGTCCTCGGCCACGTGGACGTGGATCCCGACGTCGAACTCGTTCGCAAGCGAAACGCATGCTGCGAGGGTCTCCTCGGACAGGGTGAACGACGCGTGCGCCCCGACCATCGTCCGACGGATCGGCCCGAGGCCCTCCCGGTCGGAGATGTTCTCCTTCAGCCTCCGGCGGGTCTCCTCCAGTCCGGCGGCAGCAGTGTCCAGACCGTCACGGTCCGTGACCTCGTAGCAGAGGATCCGGCGGACCCCGAGGCCCCGGAGGCCCCGGTCGACCCACTCGAGCGAGTCCTCGATGGCGAACGGCGAGGCGTGGTGGTCCACGATCGTGGTCGTGCCGGCGAGGAGGGCATCGGCGCCCCCCGACCACGCCGACCAGTGGATCGACGACGGGTCGAGCGCGCGGTCCAGGCGCCACCACACGCGCTGGAGGACCTGCACGAAGGTCTCGGGCGGCTCGAGGCGGTACGGCATCCCTCGCGCCAGCGACGAGTACAGATGATGATGCGCACAGACGTTCCCCGGGATCACGAGGCACCCCGTGCAGTCGATCGACGAGGCGGCGGGCGTGACACCACCCTCCACGGCCGCGACCCGGCCGTCCCGGACGGCGATCGATGCGAAGGTCACGGACGGAGGGTCGAGCGCGGTGACCACCGTCCCTCCCGACAGGACCAGGTCCATCCTGCCCCCTTCAGGCGCCGCGCGATGCCGCCAGCTTCGGAACCGCCGCCCTCGCCGTCACGGAGTCGCGCATCGGCAGACTGGTCCTCCACTCCCCCTCGAAGGCGTGGAGGGCTCCGGCGACCGCGGCGGCGGTGGGGACCAGGCCGATCTCGCCGAGGCCCTTGGCCCCGTACGGGCCCTCGGGCTGCGCCACCTCGACCAGGATGCACTCGACGTCCGGCATGCCGGCGGGCGGCACGATCCCGAGCGACTTCAACGTCGTGGTCACGGGATGGCCGTCCCGCACCACGTAGTCCTCGGACAGGGCGAACCCCAGGCCCATGTGCACCGCTCCCTCGATCTGGCCCTCCACCAGCGTTGGGTTGATGACCTTGCCCGCGTCGTGTGCGGCGATCACCATGGCCAACCGGCCGTCCTCGTCCAGGATCACCACCTGGACCGCCCAGCCGTAGGCGAAGTGCGTGATGGGCCTCTCGACGTCGACGCCGGGCTTGTTCGTGTGGTCGATGGTCAGCTCGCCGTAGAACTCGCGGCCCGCGAGGTCCGCGAGCCGATGGCCGTTCAGCTCCGACTTCAGCTTGTTCGCCGCATCGATCACCGCCCGGCCACCGAGGATCGTCGAGCGCGACGCCGTGGTCTGGCCCGTGTCGAGCTCGCGCATGGTATCCACGACCACGTGCACCTGCTCGGCCGTGAGGCCGAGCTCCTGGCACGCGATCTGCTGGAGCGCCGTGTGGACTCCCTGGCCCATCTCCGTCCACGAGTGGAACAGGGTCACGGAGCCGTCGGGCTCGGGTCGGAGGATGGCCTTGCCCTGCTCGAGCAGCCCGTTGCCGATCCCGTTGTTCTTCACCCCGCAGCCGATGCCGGCGAACCGCGCGCCCCTGTAGGCGTCGCGCACCGCCAGCAGGCACTCCTTGATCCCCACACCCGGCCCGAGCACCTGGCCGGTCCCGAACGCGTCCCCCACCTCGAGGGCGTTCCGCCACCGGATCTCCCAGCCGTCCACGCCGATCTTCTCGGCAAGCCGGTCGAGCATCCCGTCGACGGCGAACGCCACCTGGTTCACCCCGAACCCTCGCATCGCGCCGTTCGGCGGGTTGTTCGTGTACACGGCGCGAGCCTCGATGTCGACGGCTTCGAACCGGTACGGCCCGCACGCGTGGCCCGCCGCGCGCTCCAGCACCTTATCGCCCACGCTCGCGTACGCGCCGGTGTCGCCCACGATGCGCGCGCGGATGCCCGTCAGCCGACCGTCGGCATCGGCCCCGATCGTGTACTCCATCGTGAGCGGGTGCCGCTTGGGGTGGAACTTCAGGCTTTCCTCGCGGGTCAGCGTGAGCAACACGGGCCGCTCGGTGAGATGCGCCATCAGCGCGGCGTGGCATTGAACGTTCAGGTCCTCCTTCGCGCCGAACGCCCCGCCGTTCGACACGAGGGTCACGCGCACCTTCTCCTCGGGCAGCCCGAGGAACGAGGCAACCTGACGCCGGTCCTCCCACACCCCCTGGCCCTGCGAGGATACGTGGAAGCCCCCGTCCTCCGGGACGGCGAACGACGACTCCGGTTCCAGGAACGCGTGCTCCACCACCTGGGTCCGGAACGTCTCGGTCAGCACATACGCCGAGCTCGCGAGAGCCTCGTCGACGTCGCCCCGCTTCACGATCGAGGTCGACAGCAGGTTCCCGCCGTCGTGCAGGCTCGGCGCGTCGGGCTCGAGCGCGCGGAACGGGTCCGTCACCGGCTCGAGCACCTCGTACTCCACCTCGACCAGCGCGGCGGCCTCGCGGGCGGCCTGCCGAGTGTCGGCGGCCACCACCGCCAGCACGTCGCCGACGTAGCTCGTGACCTCGCCCTCGGCGACGAGCTGGCGCCAGTCCCTGGTGATCAGGCCCTGGGTCCGTTCACTCGGGACATCTCCCGCCGTGGCCACCGCGACCACGCCGGGATGGCCCGCCGCTTTCGTCGTGTCGATCCGGATCACCCGGGCTCGGGGGTGGTCGGAGAACCGGATGGCCCCGTGAAGCATCCCCTCGGCCTTCAGGTCGTTCACGTACGGCTTGTCCCCGAGGGCCAGCTCCCGGCCCTGATACCGGCCGGTGCGAGAGCCGACCTTGCCGCTCCAGTCGGGCTCGGGCACGGGCTCGCCGCGCTTAGCACCCGCAGCGAGCTCGATGGCGTCGACGATCTTCACGTAGCCGGTGCACCGGCACAGATTTCCGGCGAGCGCGCGCCCGATCTCGGCGCGCGACGGCTCGGGGTTCTTGGCCAGCAGCCCCTCGGCCTTCATGACGATCCCCGGGGAGCAGAATCCGCACTGCGACGCGCCGGAGGCGACGAAGCAGTCCGCCCACAGCTCGCGCTCGGCGGCCGACAGCCCCTCCTGGGTCACCACGCTGCGCCCTTCCGCGTGCCCGGCCTTCTGGGCGCACGACACGACCGCCTTGCCCTCGATCAGGACGGTGCAAGCCCCGCAGGAGCCCTCGGGAGCGCAGCCGTCCTTCACCGAGGTGAGGCCGCACTCCTCCCGGAGGAGTTCGAGCAGGCTCATACCCGGCCGGACCTCGGCCTCGACCGGAGCCCCGTTCAGCGTGAACCGCACGGCCGCCACCTCAAGAGGTCATTCCACCCCGCCCAGCACCAGCGCCAGCAGGGCCATCCGCATCACCACGCCGTTGTACGCCTCGATCCAGTATCGCGCATGGTGGGTGTCGTCCACGTCGACCGGCAGCTCGTCCATCCGGGGCAGCGAGTGGAGGATGATCGAGTCGCTCTTGGCCTGGTCCCGGAGCAGCTGTCGTGTCACCCGATAC
>JBOGVH010000021.1:0-7742 GCA_050695235.1 Actinomycetota bacterium | reverse complement strand
GGGTTCCAGGACGCCCACGTCCATCCGCCCTCCGGCGGCCTGGAGATGCTGGAGTGCAACCTGAGCGAGGTGTACACGCGGGAGGACTACGAGCGGATCGTGGCCGACTACGCGAGCGAGCATCCCGACGTCGAATGGATCCGAGGCGGAGGGTGGTCGATGGACTCGTTCCCCGGCGGGACCCCGACCAAGGAGATCCTCGACCGCATCGTCCCCGACCGGCCGGCGTACCTGCCGAACCGTGACGGCCACGGGGCCTGGGTGAACACACGAGCCCTGGAGCAGGCCGGCATCACCCGGGAGACCCCCGATCCTCCCGACGGGCGGATCGAACGGGACGGCGCGGGCGAGCCCTCGGGCACCCTGCACGAGGGGGCCATGGACCTGGTCGAAAACGTCATGCCCCCGGTCACCGAGGCGGACTGGGAGGAGGGGCTCCGGGTGGCGCAGCAGTACCTGCACTCGCTCGGCATCACCGCGTGGCAGGACGCGATCGTCGGTGGCCCGTACGACACGCTCGGTACCTACACCACGATGGCCGGCCGGGACGCGCTCACGGCCCGGGTCGTCGGCTCCCTGTGGTGGGACCGGCACCGTGGCGAGGAGCAGATCGATGAGCTGGTGGCGAAACGAGAACGGAGCTCGGTGGGCCGGTTCCGGGCCACCACGGTGAAGATCATGCAGGACGGCGTGATCGAGAACTTCATGGCCGGGGTCCTGGAACCGTATCTCGGCCCCGACGGCACGCCGACCTCCAACCGGGGCATGTCGTTCGTCGACCCCGAGCTGCTGAAGGCCTCGGTGACCGGGCTCGATGCCGAGGGATTCCAGGTCCATATCCATGCGATCGGGGAGCGAGCCGTGCGAGAGGCGTTGGACGCCCTGGAGACGGCGCGGCACACGAACGGGGCGAACGACCATCGCCATCACATCGCTCACATCCAGGTGGTCCATCCGGACGACATCCCCCGGTTCCACGGGCTCGGGGTGGTGGCGAACGCCCAACCGCTGTGGGCGACGCTCGAGAGCCAGATGGTGGACCTCACGATCCCCTTCCTGGGCCCGGAGCGGAGCGGATGGCAGTACCCCTTCGCCAGCCTTGTCCGGTCGGGGGCCAGGCTCGCCTTCGGGAGCGACTGGTCCGTGTCGAGCCCCAACCCGATGTGGGAGATGGCCATCGCGGTCCACCGCAAGGTGCCGCCTCGCTACGCGGACATGGTCGGCGGACGAGCGACGAAGGAAGCCTTCCTCCCGGACGAGCGCATCGACCTGGCCACGGCCATCCACGCCTTCACCATGGGCTCGGCGTACGTGAACCACCTGGACGACGTGACGGGCTCGATCGAGGTGGGCAAGGAAGCGGACCTGGTCGTGGTGGATCGGAACCTGTTCGACCTGTCGCTCGACGAACTCGCCGACGCCAGGGTGCAGCTGACCATGGTCGCGGGGGCGCCCGTGTTCGTGGATCCGTCGTTCGCGTGAGGAGCGCCGCTCAACTGCCGGTCACCCGACGTCGTTGCTGGGCCTCCAGGGCCCGCGATACGATGTTGAATGGCTGTTCAATCCCGGTGGGGAGGGTCCTGTGTCGCACGGAGGCGCGCCGATCGAGGTCTCGAAGCTCCAACCGGTGCTGGCGCGCGCGCCCGGGGTGAGCCGAACGCTCCCCGCCGAGGCCTACCTATCGGCCGAGGTGTTCGCCTGGGAACAGGAGCGGTTCTTCGAGGGATCCTGGACCTGCGTCGGCCGGGCCGACGACCTCGATGCGCCGGGTGACCAGAAGGCGGTGCGGATCGGTCAGGAGGGGATCCTCCTCGTCCGAGATCGGGCCGGCGACCTCCGGGGGTTCTACAACGTCTGCCGCCACCGCGGCCACGAGCTCGTGGAGCCGGGCACCAGCCGCAACCTCCGCGCCATCAAGTGTCCGTACCACGCGTGGGTGTACTCGCTGGAGGGTGCGCTGGCCGGGGCACCCCGGTTCGGCGAAGCTCCCGGGTTCGACAAGGCCGACTACCCGCTCGTCCAGGTCCGGGTGGCCGAGTGGCACGGATGGATCTTCGTCGACGCCTCGGGCGACGGTCCCGACTTCATCGAGCACGTCGGCAACCTCGACGGGCTCCTGGCGCCCTGGGAGCCGGAGCGCCTGTTCGCGGCGGAACGACACGAGTACGTGGTTCGGGCCAATTGGAAGGGCATCATCGAGAACTACCACGAGTGCTACCACTGTCCGAGCATCCATCCCGCGCTTTGCAAGGTGACCCCCACGGACAGCGGCGAGAGCTTCGCTCCCACCGGATGTTGGGTGGGGGGTTCGATGGAGCTCGAGGACCACGCGGAAACCATGTCGCTCTCCGGTGCGAGCGAGGGAGTGCCCATCCGCGGACTCGACGAGAAGCAACGGCGGGAGATCTATTACTTCGGCCTGTTCCCGAACCTGCTGATCAGCTTGCACCCCGACTACGTGATGGCTCACCGGCTCGAGCCGCTCGGCCCGGGAGAGACGTTCGTGGAGTGCACGTGGCTGTTCCCTCCGGAGGCCGGGGAGCGCGAACGTTTCGACCCGGCCTACGCCGCAGAGTTCTGGGACATCACCAATCGGGAGGACTGGGCGGCGTGCGAATCGGTGCAGCGCGGGTTAGCGTCTCGGGGCCAGCGGCAGGGCCCGTTCGCCGAGGGCGAGGACGAGGTCCACGCCTTCATGGCCATGGTGGCCCGGGGCTACCTGGAGGGCCGGATCGCCGCGCCGGCGAGCGCGCCGACCTCGGCCGCCGTTTCCTGACCGCATCACCGGCGAAGGAGGATCGTTCGATGGCGTTCGACATGTCCCAGGTCCAGCGTGGCGCGCGCAACCGCCGGACACCGTACTTCGAGGCGACGCAGAAGTACGACCCCAAAGGGTTCACCGTCTACAACCACATGTACTTCCCCATCCGCTTCGACACCTTCGAGGCCGAGTTCGATGCGTTGTTGAACGACGTCACGCTGTGGGACGTCTCGGTCGAGCGCTGTCTGGAGATCGGGGGCCCGGACGGGCCGACGTTCACCCAGCTGCTGACGCCGCGGGACCTGTCGAGGTGCGCGGTGGGCCAGGCGAAGTACGTCCTGATCTGCGATGGCGACGGCGGCATCGTGAACGACCCCGTGCTCACCCGGATGGACCAGACCACGTTCTGGTTCGCGCTTGCCTCCTCCGATGCCCTGCTGTTCGCACGGGGCCTGCGGAACGCCTATCCGGACCTGGACGTGACGATCAGAGAGGCGGACGTGGCGCCCCTGCAGATCCAGGGACCGAAGTCGAAGGACCTCATGCGGGACCTCGTGGGCGAGGGCATCGTCGACCTCAAGTACTACTGGTGGCGCAACGCCGAGATCGGGGGGATCCCGGTCATCGTGACCCGAACGGGGTGGACCTCGGAGGTCGGCTACGAGGTCTACCTCACGGATCCTTCCCGCGGGTTCGACCTGTGGGAGCACATCATGAAGGCGGGGGAGCCCTACGGGATCAAGCCCACCGGCCCCTCCGACATCCGCCGTATCGAGGGGGGCATCTTCAACTGGGGCGCCGACATGACCTATGAGAACAACCCCCTCGAGCTGGGGCTGGAGCGCCTGGTGGACTGGGACCTCCCCGACGAGGCCGCCATCTCGCTCGGCGCGCTGCGGCGGATCAGGGATGCGGGCGTGAGCCGGCGCATCAACGGCGTGGAACTCGACGGCGAGCCGTTCCCCGCATTGAACTCGGTGAAGTGGCCGATCCGCGAGGCGGGCCGGCAGATCGGAAAAGTCACCTCGGCCATCTACTCTCCGCGCCTGCTGAAGAATCTCGGGTACGCGTGGCTCCCAGCAGAGCGGTCCACTGATGGGGCCACCGTCACCGTGGAGACCGAGTGGGGAGAGCGGAAGGCCACGGTCGTGCCGATGCCGTTCGTCGACCCGGAGAAGCGAATCCCGGTCTCGTAGCTCGGGGGCGGTTGCCACCCCGCGCGAGTTTGAACGATGATTCAACCAAATTGTAGGGCTGGGCGCCGCGCCGGCCCCACCCGGAAGGGGAGACGACCACATGACCAACGAACGCCAGGAGATGCTGGAGCAGAGCGCGACGATCTACTTCGGCCCGTGGTACCGGCGTTCGCCCTTCTTCGACGCGACCAGGCGGGCCGGATGCACCGCGTACGACGTCTACAACCACATGCTGCTCCCGGCGTACTTCGACGATCCGAATCTGGAGTACTGGGCGCTCCTGAACGACGTGGTCGTGTGGGATGTTGCGGTGGAACGTACGGTCGAGATCTCCGGGCCCGATGCCGACCGGCTGGTGAACATGCTCACCTGCCGAGACCTGACGAAGTGCGCCGTCAAGCAGGGGAAGTACATGATCGTGACCGCGCCCGACGGCGGCATCCTGAACGATCCCGTCCTGCTCCACGTCGACCGGGACCGGTGGTGGATGCAGCTTGCCGATTCGGACGCGGGCCTGTACGCGCTTGGGGTGGCCTCGCAGGCGGGGATGGACGTCAACGTCTCCTACCCGGACGCCTACCCCATGCAGGTACAGGGAGCGAAGGCCGGGAAGACGGTGGAGAAGCTCGTCGGCCCGGCGCTCTACGAACTGAAGTACTACTGGTGCGACTGGTTCGACATCGAGGGCATCCCGGTCCTCATCAGCCGGACGGGATGGACCGCGGTGCAGGGGTTCGAGATCAACCTGCTCGACCCGTCCAGGGGGGACGATCTGTGGGAGCTGGTGATGGCGGCGGGGGAGGAGTTCGGCATCCGGCCTACGGCACCCGTGGAGGCTCGTCGCATCGAGGCCGGGATCATGAACTACAACTCGGACATGACCCACGAGAACAACCCCTTCGAGATCATGGGGCTCGAGCACTTGGTCGAGGAGCAACCGCAGGACTACATCGGCAAGGATGCGCTGGAGCGCGTGCGCCGCGAAGGCGTGCAGCGCAAGCTGGTCGGGATCGAGTTCACTGGGGACGCCCTTCGCGCCGAGCTGTCGTGGTTCTGGCCGGTCGCGGTGGACGGCGAGGTGGTCGGTAAAGTGACGGACGCCATCTGGTCCCCTCGGCTGGAGAGGAACATCGGCTACGTATGGGTCCCCGCGGAGCTCTCCCGGCCGGGGGCCGCCCTGGAGGTCCGGTCGGAGAGCGGACCATTGACCGGCCGGACGGCGGCCATCCCGTTCGTCGACCCCAAGAAGGAGGTCCCGGCCGCGCCCCTCGAGAGGTAGAGATGACCACGAAGCTCGACCGCAGGCCTCCGGCGTCGGCCCCCCGGGCACGGGGGTTCCGTAGGGCCCTCCTTCTGGTGGAGCGGAGTACGAAGGAGGCCATCTGGGACTGCCGGATGTGCGGGCAATGCATCCTTCACTCCACCGGTCTGTCGTGTCCGATGCGCTGCCCCAAGTCGCTGCGCAACGGCCCGTGCGGCGGGGTCCTGCAGAACGGCAACTGCGAGGTGCTCCCGGACCAGCCGTGTGTCTGGGTCAAGGCCTGGGAGGGGTCGAGGCGCCTTCCGCTCTGGCGTGACCACATGGAGCACGTCCAGAAGCCGGTGGACTGGCGGCTCCAGGAGACCTCATCATGGGAGAACCTGCTGACGGGCCGGGACCGCCACGTGCCCGCCGGCTGGCACGCCGGGGGCCGGGAGGATCGGGAGCGGTGAGCGGAGAGCCGCGCCGCAGCCACCTCCATCGATTGCTCGCGTCGGGAGCGTTCGTTGTGACCGCGGAGCTCCAGGCCACGGACAGCCCGGACCCCGAGTCCGTCTACCGGCTGGCGGACATCCTCCGCGGCTCCGTGGACGCGGTGAACTGCACCGACAACAGCGCGGCGCATCCCCACATCTCACCCCTCGCCGCGGCGCATCTGTTGCTGGACCGGGGCGTGGAACCGATCGTCCAGCTCGCCTGCCGGGACCGGAATCGCCTGGCCCTGCAGGCCGACTTGGTGGGCGCGGTGGCCCTCGGGGCTCGAAACGTCTGCCTGATGACCGGCGACGACGTCTCGGCCGGAGATCATCCGGAGGCCAAGCCGATCTACGACATCGACGCCGTCCACGCCATCCACATCGCGCGGGGCATGCGCGACCGGGGGGTGTACGTGAGCGGCCGGAACCTAGACCAGACCCTCCCGCTGTTCATCGGCGCGGTCGAGAACCCGTTCGCACCTCCTCACGACTTCCGGCCTATGCGCTTGGGGAAGAAGGTCGAGGCCGGTGCGGAGTTCGTGCAGACCCAGATCGTGTTCAACCTGGCGACGATGCGCGCGTTCATGGACAGGTGCGAGGAGCTCGGGCTCCTGGATCGCGTGTTCATCCTGGCGTCGGTGTACGTGTGCCGCTCGGCCGTCAGTGCTCGGTATCTGCGGGACATGGTCCCCGGTATCGACGTGCCGGACCCGATCATCGACCGGATGGAGGGCGTCCCGTCCGATCGCCAGGTGGACGAGGGCATCCGCATCGCGCTCGAGATCGTGGAGGAGCTCCGGGAGATGCGCGGCGTGGCCGGTGTCCACCTCATCTCGATCAGAGGAGATGAATCGATCGTCCGCCTGGTGGAGGAGGCCGGACTGTTGCCCCGTCCCGCGGCTGTCGAACCCGCTCCTGCGGGCTAGGCTCGGGGTACCGGTGACGTCGGCCCGAGCGGCGCCGAATAGCTTCCAGTTCATCCTCGAGACGAAAGCCGAGGCCACCAATGAAGCGCTCCGTCGTCCTCATCATGGCCGTCGCCGCCCTGGCCGCGACGGCTTGCACACGAACCGTGATCGAGCGGGTCCCGGCCCGGAGCTCGCCGATGACCGTCGACGTTGAGGCGGCCGATCCGTCCCTGGATCCCATCGTCCGGGTGGTCGAGGCGGTCCGCCCTGCGGTCGTCAACGTCACCACCAACCTGTTCCAACCCGATCCCCTCGGTGGGGAGTCCGGTCGGGGCGTCGGCACCGGGTTCGTCATCCGGTCCGACGGGATCGTGGTGACCAACTTCCACGTCGTCGAGCACGCTCAACGGATCACGGTCATCACCCCGCCACCGGATCCCACGCGCTACACGGCGAGGTGATCGGGGGCGACCAGAACGCCGATCTCGCAGTGCTGAAGATCGAGGCGAAGGGCCTCCACACGGTGCCGCTCGGCAACTCCGGCCGGCTCGAGCTGGGGGAGCGCGTGGTCGCGCTGGGCTACGCCCTTGCCCTGCCGGGCGGGCCCACGGTCACCTCCGGGATCGTCTCCGCGCTCGGCCGCACGATCCAGGCCCAGGACCCGAACTGCGACACGTGCAAGAACGGCGTGCGGACCTACACCGACGTGGTGCAGACCGACGCGGCGATCAACCCAGGCAACTCGGGAGGACCGCTCGTGAACCTGGCCGGGCAGGTGGTCGGCATCAACACCGCCGGGGCGAATCAGGCGGAGAGCATCGGTTTCGCCATCGCCACCAACGCGGCCAGGCCGATCATCGATGAGGCGGCAGCCAACCCTTCGGCTCCGGTCGCGTATCTCGGTGTCACGACGCAGGACGTCAACCCCAGCCTGGCCCTCCAGTTCGGATTGCCGGTACAGAGCGGCGCCCTCGTGCTCGATGTCGTACCCGGAGGGCCGGCCGGCAGAGCTGGCATCGGCCAGGGTGACGTGATCGTCGGCCTGGACGGCGAGGACGTGACCGATTCGACCTCGCTCCGCGAGCTCATCCTGTCGCACCGGCCCGGCGACCGTGTCGCGATCGGCGTGGTCACCGAGGG
>JBOGVH010000020.1:0-1560 GCA_050695235.1 Actinomycetota bacterium | reverse complement strand
ATGGAGGCCCCGGGCAGCGACCCGGGGCTTCGTGTTTGAACGGGGAGGCCGAAGCGGTGAAGGTACGGCCCGATCGGAGCACGTTCGACGAGCTCGCTTCGTCGTGGGCGCTCGTTCCGATGTGGACCGAGCTACTGGCCGACGTGTCGACACCGGTCGGGGTCTTCCCCGCCCTGGCGGCCGATGGGCCGGGGATCCTGCTCGAGAGCGTCGAGCGATCCGAACGTTGGGGACGCTACTCCTTCGCCGCGGGCGACCCCGCCGCGGTGATCACCGCGGACCGCCGAGGCGTGGCCATCCGGGATCTCCGGCGTGGGCTTGCGATCGCCGAGCCGCGGCCGGATCAGGGGGTGCGGGAGCAGCTCCGTCGCCTGGCCCGTTCGTTGGCGGGTCCCCGGTTGCCCGAGCTCCCCTCGCTCACCGGTGGACTCATGGGCTACCTGGCGTACGAGGCGGCCGAGCTTCTCGACGGCCAGCCCGTCCCCAGGCCGGACACGGCGCCGTGTCCTGCCATCGGGCTCCTGGTGGTTGATCGAGCCGTGGTGTTCGACCATTGGCGCCAGCGCCTGCTGCTCGTGGCGCACGTTCCCCCCGGCGCGTACGACGAGGGAGCGTCAGCACTCGAGGGGCTGGCCGAGACCGTATCGACGGCCACCCCCCCCGCCCCCTCGCCGATCGACGAGGATCCCGATATTCATACCGGCGTCCAGGAGGGTGCGGGCGGTCGGGCGAACATGGAGGACGCCCGGTACCGGCAGATCGTCTCGGGGTTCAAGGACCACATCCTGGCCGGGGACATCTATCAGGCCGTGCCGTCCCGGCGCGTCTCCTTCCCCGCAGCCAACGGCGGCTACCCCATCTACCGTCGGTTGCGCGTCTCGAACCCTGCCCCGTACATGTTCTTCCTCCGCATGTTGTCGATGGAGCTCGCCGGGTCATCGCCCGAGCCGCTCGTTCGGGTGGAAGGGCGGCGCGCGTGCGCCCGGCCGATCGCCGGGACCCGGCCGCGGGGCGCGACCGACGTACGCGACCGCCTGCTCGAGCACGAGCTCCTCGCCGACCCCAAGGAGCAGGCCGAGCACGCGATGCTCGTGGATCTGGCCCGCAACGACCTCGGCCGCGTCTGCAAACCGGGAACGGTACGTCCCACCGAGCTCATGGTGGTGGAGCGATTCTCCAAGGTCATGCACATCGTGAGCACCGTGGAGGGCGAGCTGGACGAGGGACAAGACGCGCTGGACGCGCTGGCGGTCACCTTCCCGGCCGGGACCGTGACCGGGGCCCCGAAGCGACGGGCCATGGAGCTGATCGCCGAGGCCGAGCCGACGGCGCGGGGGCTCTACGCAGGTGCGGTTGGGTACCGGACGTTCTCCGGCGACTTGGACTTCTGCATCACGATCCGCACGGCCGTGATCGCCGACGGACAGGCGCACGTCCAGACGGGAGCCGGCGTGGTTGCCGATTCGGATCCCGAGACGGAGCTCGGGGAGACGAAGGCCAAGGCCGCGGCGCTCCTTCCGGCCGTCGCAGAAGTCGCGGACCCGATGGCGAGGATGGAGG
>JBOGVH010000019.1:0-3511 GCA_050695235.1 Actinomycetota bacterium | reverse complement strand
TATTGCGAGGCCGCCAGAAATGCGAACGAGAGGCGGCCCTCTGCGATGGCCTTGCCGATGCCGTCGAGCGGCAGCCCCGCTCGGTCGCAGGCTTGGGCCACGCGGACCCTGCGGGCATCCGAGGCTGGGTAGCCCTCCCCTCCCTCGGCCGAGACGATGATGCCGAGGTCACCCAGCCGGCGCACGAAGTCGGAGGTGACTCCGGCGCGTTCGGCGAGCTCCTCCTCGGTGAGCGACTCGTCCACGAGCGGACATCATCGCAAAGTCAACGGCGTGCTACCGTCGCGCCTCCGGCTGAGGAGGCACGACATGGCGCGGATCGATCTGTTCCGCATGGAGCGGATGCAGGCCCGGTACTGGCATCAGGTCGAGTACGACCTGTCCGAGAGTGGCGTGACGCCGCTCTCGATCGAGGAGCTGCTGCCCGAAGGCGAGGATCCCGGCGAGCTGCTCCGGACGCGCCTCGGATATCCGCTCTCGGAGGGCTCGGAGCGTTCGCGCGAGCTGATCGCGCAGTGGTATCCGGGTGCGGGAGTCGAGAACGTCACGATGGCGAACGGAGGGTCCGAGGCCAACCTCATCAGCCTGTGGACGCTGCTCGAGCCGGGTGATCGCCTGGCCTTCATGATTCCCAACTACATGCAGGGCTGGGGCCTGGGCCAACACTTCGGCGAGGCCACGGACGTGTTCCGGCTGAAGCTCCGCGGCGGGCAGTGGGCCCTGGACGTCGACGAGCTGGACCGAGTGGTATCGAAGAAGACCCGCGTCGTCATGGTGTGCAACCCGAACAATCCAACCGGCCACATCTTCACCGAAGACGAGATGGATGCGGTGGTGGAGGTGGCGCGCGGGGCGAACGCGTGGCTGCTCGCGGACGAGGTCTACCGGGGTGCGGAGGTGGACTCGGACGAGACCTCGCCCACGTTCTGGGGAAGGTACGACAAGGTGATCGTGACGGCGGGCCTGTCGAAGGCATTTGCCATGCCCGGGCTTCGGATCGGGTGGGCCCTGGCCCCGCCGAAGGTGATCGAGAAGCTCTGGATCCACCACGACTACACCACGCTCACGCCGGGGATGGTGAGCGACCGGCTGACGGCGGTGGCCATGGAACCCGCCCGGCGGGAATGGGTCCTCCGCCGTACCCGTAGAATCATCCGCTCCAACCTGCCGCGGTTGGAGGAGTGGATCGGCAGCCACGAGGGCGTCCTGACGTATGTCCGCCCTCAAGCCGGAGCCATCGCGTACGTGACCTATCGGCTGCCGATCACCTCATCGGAGCTGATCCACCTGATCCGCGAGGAGCAATCCGTGCTGCTGGTCCCGGGCGACATGTTCGGGCTGGGGAAGGGGTTCCGGATCGGCTTCGGCAGCGACATCGAGAAGACGCTGAAGGGCCTGGCCCGGGTGGACGAGGTCCTCCGCCAACTCCCGCCGTGACACAACGTTGGCCGAGACGTCCTCTCCGGGTCTGGGCGTTGGTACGCTCCGCCGGCCATGACCCCCGACGATCGATCCCTGTGGGAGCGGCGGTTCCGAGCGCCCGACCTCTTCCTCCCGGATTGGGCGCCGCTGTTTCCCGACCGGCTCGTCTTCGCTACGACGGAGAGCGGCGTGTGGCAGGTCCATGCATGGGACCGTGCCTCGGGCACGAGGCGCCGGGTCACCGATCACCCCGTGGGAGTGGTCACCGGTACTCCCACGATCGACGGGAACGGGGTCCTGTGGTTCCAGGACGAGACCGGCGACGAGTCCGGACGCTGGTTCCACCAACCGTTCGACGGCGGGCAGAGTCGCCCCCTGTTCGACGTCCTCCCGGCGGGGTGGAACGAGGGCCTCGCCCAGGCGCCGGGGCTCACCGCGGTGGCCGTGAGCGACCGCGATGGATTCGCCGTCCACTCCGCCGTCGGGGACGAAGCGCCGAAGGAGCTCTATCGATCCACGGAGGCCGTGCGGCTGGGGGGATCCGAAGCTCCCGGGTTCAACCGGGCCGGACTGTCGGCCGACGGCTCGATGCTGTGCCTCGAGCACTCCGAGTACGGCGACCTCATCCACCCGGCCCTTCGGGTGATCGATCCCCGAACGGGCGAAACCCTCGGCGAGCTCCACGATTCTGGCCTCGCTTTGGTTCCGGCCTGCTGGTCGCCGGTGCCCGGCGACACCCGTCTGGCCGTGGTGGACGAGCGGGATGGCGAGGAACGGCCGGCCCTCTGGGATCTTCGAACCGGCGAACGCACCAGACTCGGGATCAAGGGCCTGCGCGGTCCCGTCACCGTCCACGACTGGTGGCCAGAGGGATCCGCCCTGCTGCTCGGCAACCTGCATGAAGGCCGCGACCGTCTCTTTCGCCACGACCTGGCCACCGGTGAGCTGACCTCGATCTCGACACCGCAGGGAACCGTCAGCCAGGCGAGGGTCCGGCCCGATGGGTCCGTTTGGTTTCGGCACTCCGGGGGAGACCGGCAACCGGCCGCACTCGGCGACCACGGCCGGAAGATCATCGAGCTCGGGGGTGAACCCGCCCCCGGTGGGCGCTCCTTCGTCTCCTGGCACTTCGACAACCCGCACGGGCACCGGGTCCACGGACTCCACGTCGCCCCGGAGGGTCCCGGCCCGTTCCCGGTGATCATGCGGGTCCACGGAGGGCCAACCTGGCTCGACACCGATCGATGGAGCCCCGACGTCCAGTCATACGTCGACGCTGAGTTCGCCGTGGCCATGGTGAACTACCGCGGCTCCACCGGCTACGGCCGAGTCTGGCGAGACGAGATCATCGGAAACATCGGGCGGCCCGAGCTCGAAGACGTGAACGCCGGCCTTGCCGATCTGGTGTCGAAGGGGATCGCCGACCCGGTTCGCGCCGTCATCGCTGGGTGGTCGTGGGGCGGCTACGTCACCCTGCTCGAGCTTGGCAAGCACCCGGACCTGTGGCGCTGCGGGGTCGCCGCGGTCCCGGTCGGCGACTACGAGGCTGGCTATGACGACCTCTCTCCGCTCCTGCAGGCCTACGACCGGGCCCTGCTCGGCGGGCGACCCGACGAGGCGCCCGAGCTCATGAGGGACCGCAACCCGATCAATTTCGCCGATCACGTCACCGCGCCCGTGCTGATCCTGGCCGGAGAGAACGACAGCCGGTGCCCCATTCGACAGGTCCTCCCCTACGTCGAACGACTCCGCGGCCGGGGGCACCCCGTTGAGCTCTACACGTATCGAACCGGGCACAGTTCGTTCGACATCGAGGAGGAGATCCGCCAGCAGCGGGTGATCCTGGACTTCCTGGCACGCCAGGTGCCGTAGGACCTCAGGCCGAAGAGCGACTCACGAAGGGTCTTGATCGTGCAGGGTCCATGGTGTCATCCATCCCCGTGGGGGCGTGGGAATCCTGACGGCCCCCACGGTCTGGTCACCTACCCAGCGGTAGCACGCCAGCCGAGCCAGCGTTCCGCCTGAGGTCCCAACTCCTAGTTGGCGATCTGAGCGACCACCGACGCGAGCACCTCGGCTACCTCCTCGA
>JBOGVH010000018.1:0-2327 GCA_050695235.1 Actinomycetota bacterium | reverse complement strand
GCGAGCCCGGACGGGGAGTCCGCAACGGACAGCTCCTGGCACACAGGGCACCGGAGCGTGGACGCCACCTCCCGCACCCGCTCGTCGAGGGTGGCGGGGGAAGTCGGTCCCCGGGCGGCGACCCAGGCGGCGGCCACCAGGACGAGGCCAGCACCCGCGATCGCGAGCGCCCGGCGGATGCGCAGCCCCATCACCGGCCGCTCGGTTCTTCGAGAAGCCGCTCGACCTGGTCGACGAGCAGGTCGTAGGGGGTGTAGCCGATCTGCTTGTAAACGAACGTTCCGTCGGGACCGATGAAGAACGTCTCCGGAACCCCGTACACGCCGTACCGCTGCGCCACCCGGCTACCCGGGTCGAGGAGCTGTGGCCAGTCACCACCCAGCTCGTGCATGGCGGCCCGGGCCGCATCGGGCGAATCCTCGAAGACGACGCCGAGGAACACGACCCCTCTGTCGCGGTAGCGGTCCCAGGCGGCCACGAAGCCGGGGTGTTCGAGCCGGCAGGCCGTGCACCAGGAGGCCCAGAAGTTGATCACCACGACCTGGCCGCGAAGGTCCGAGAGCGCGAGCCTCTGGTTTGCGTCGAGAATCTCGAGGGAGAAGTCCGGTGCTTGCTTGCCCGCGAGCACCGTCCGGATCAGCCTCGGGTCGCGGCGCAGCCCCCAGCCGAACAGGAGGGCGAGCCCGGACACCAGGACAAGGACCAGGACGAGCCTCGAGTACCTTCGGAAGCGATCATGGCCGGTCGCCTCCTCTTCCGGCATCGTCGGCCTCACCCGACCGGCACCTCCTCGGGCTCGACCTGCCGCACCGGCGGAACCCGGACGGGAGCCAACCTACCGGGCCACGCAGCGACGATCCCCCCGATCGCGATCACCGCACCTCCGACCCACAGCCAGACGACCCCCGGGTTCAAGAACAGCCGGAACCGGGCCGTCGAGCCCCCCTCCTCGAACGCGGTCACCGATGCGTAGAGGTCCCAGAGCGGCCCGATCCGGATCGAGGGCGTGCCGATGGGCTGCGTGCTCGAGGGGTCGAGATTCAAGCTCGGCGTCAGCCTTCCGGCGGGCTCGCCGCCCCGCGATACGGCGAGGTCCGCCACGACAACGGTTCGCTGAGGCTCCTCGATCTGCCGCGACCCCTCGAAGCGAAGCTCGTACCCCTGGAACGTGGTCGTCTCTCCCGCGGCCAGCCGGACGTCGGCGACCCGGACGAACGAGGAGGACGTGGTGATCGCCATCGCCGCGAGCGCCACCCCGAGGTGGACGATGAGCCCCCCGTACAGCCGTCGGTTCCGGGCCACGGCGCCGGCCGCGGCCCGCCCGACGCTCCCGCCGTTGCTCCGCCGGAATGCCCGGACGCCCCGGACGAACTCCGAGGCATTGGCGACGGCGACGAACGCGGCAAGGGAGAGGCCGAGGATCGCAGCCGGGTTCCGGATCCCCGCGGCGGCGAGGGACACGATCACCGCCCCCGCCGCCCATGCCGGGTGCCGGAGGCGCCGGCGCACGTCCCCCCAGCGGCTCATGCGCCAAGACACGAGCGGCGCCGCGCCGGCGAGAAGCAGGAGCAGAAGGGCAAGCGGGAGGGTGCTCGAGCGGAAATAGGGAGCGCCGACCGAGACCTGCCGGCCGCTGAGCGCCTCCTCGAGGAGCGGGTAGAGCGTTCCGACGAGGACCGTGAAGGTGAACGCCAGCAGGACGAGGTTGTTACCGAGGAAGGCGCCCTCTCGCGACAGGGCGGAGTCGAGTCGCCCTTCGGTCCGAAGAGCGTCGGAGCGAAGGGCGATGAGCCCGAACCCCAGTACCAGGACTATGACCAGGAAGCCGAGGTACATGGGCCCGACGATCGACTGCGCGAAGGCGTGCACGGAGGAGAGGATGCTGCCCCTAGTCAGGAACGTGGCCAGAGTCGCGAGCGCGAACGTGCCGACGATGAGGGAGAGGTTCCAAACCTTCAGCATCCCGCGCCGTTCCTCGATGATCACGGAGTGGAGAAACGCTGTGGCCGTGAGCCACGGGAGGAGCGCGACGTTCTCCACCGGGTCCCACGCCCAGTACCCGCCCCAACCCAGCACGCCGTAGGACCAGAGCCCCCCGAGGACCAGCCCCAGGGTGAGGAACACCCAGGCGGCGAGGGTCCACCGGCGCGTGATCCGGATCCACCGGTCCGAGAGCCGCCCGGTGATCAGCGCGGCGATGGCGAAGGCGAAGGGCACGGTGAAGCCGGTGAACCCCAGGTACAGCATCGGGGGGTGAACGGCCATCAACGGGTGGTTCTGCAGCAGGGGCAGGGGGCCACGCCCGTCAAGCGGGACGGCCGACAACG
>JBOGVH010000017.1:0-3424 GCA_050695235.1 Actinomycetota bacterium | reverse complement strand
GCCGCAGGGATCACGACCTCGCTGGACGGGTACATCGTTGGGCCGAACGACGGACCGGGCCGCGGCTTGGGCGATGGCGGAGAGCGATTGCATTACTGGGTCTTCGGCGGTCCGTGGAGCTACGACGAGGAGCCGACAGGCGAGGCGACCGGCGCGGACAAGGAGCTCCTCGACGATGCCTTCGGTCGCGTCGGCGCCATCGTCGGCGGGCGCAACACGTACGAGGCGGCGGCGGCCTGGGGCGGCCACAACCCGTTCGGGGTGCCGTTCTTCATCGTGACCCACCGACCGGAGGACGCTCCCTCTGGCGCGGAATTCACGTTTGTGAACGGGCTGGACGACGCGGTCGCTCGGGCGCGCGAGGCGGCGGGCGAAAAGGACGTGTTCGTGATGGGCGGTGCTGACGTGATCCGTCAGGCGCTGCGCGCCGGGTACGTGGAGGAGCTGTCGATCTTGATCGCGCCGGTGGTCCTCGGGGGCGGGAAGCGACTGTTCGACGGCTTCGACGAGACCCTGAGCCTCGAGCACGTGCGTCTACTCCAGTCGCCGTTCGCGACGCACATCACCTATCGTGTCCTGCACTAGCCATCGGCGGCCCCCTGACCGCCGGTCCGCGCCTTGGGCTCACGCGGCCCGTCGGGCAGTGTGGAGGTGGAGGGCGCCCGACACGCCCTTCAACTCGACGGGCCCGATCTCCGTGAATGTGACCGGCGTTCCGGCGGCCGCATCCACGACCTCCTGGCTCACCAGCACCCTCGCCTGGTCCTCGCCGCGATGTTCACGGTCCGGCCGAAGTAGTCACCCTCCTGGAAGACCACCGGTCCGGCGTGGATGCCCACGTGGGCCGGCGGGAGAGCGTGGATCGTGACGCCCTCCACCATGTCGAGGGCCGCCAGCACGCCCTGGCCAGGGTCCCCGAAGTAGAACATCACCCCATCACCGAGCCACTTCACGGGCTGACCTCCGTGCTCCTGGGAGGACCGCCGGACCAGGGTGGCCAGCCTCGCCGCCAGGTCCGCCGCGGCCTGATCCCCCCGCTCCTCAGTCAGCCGGGTGTACCCGGAGATGTCGAGGAAGCACACCGCGGGCGGACGGTGCAATCGTCTGTACAGGCCGGCCCTTTCCAGCGCGCCCTCGACCTCTTCCACGGCGCTTTCGCTCCAAGCGTGTTCCTGCTGCGCGTGGTAGATGCCCAGGAGGGCCCGCTCGGTCAGGGGGGCCATGCGGGACCCCAGTTCGGCCTGGGCCTCCAGCATCTCGGCCTCCGTCATGCCCGCCTCGAGGAGGGGCAGCACGACCTCGGTCCTGTACCAGTCCGTCTCCGTCTCAGCGATCCGGCGCAGGCTGTCCCCGCTGGCGCGGAGCCACCGCTCGATGATCACGGGCCGGAACCCGGACGAGAGCTGGAGCTCGATCACCGGCACGACCGACAGCTCGTCCTCGCGAACCTGATCCTCCGGGCGGGGCTCGGCGAACCCGACGGCCTCCCGGACCACCTTCAGGAGGTCCAGGGGGATGCCCCGTCCTTGCGCTCAGCTGGTGGAAGGTCGCGCCGCTGAGCCCGGCGAACCGATCGAAAGCGCTGGCGTCCAGGAAGGAGAACGATAGAGCTCCGTCCCGGACGGCGGCGGCCATCCCGTCGAGCGGCACCCCGGCCTCCTCAAAGCTGTGCACCCAACGCGCCCTGCGCACGTCACCCGACGAGAACGTGTCTCCCGTGCCCGGCCTCAAGATCCCGAGCTCGACCAACCGGACGACGTAGTCGGTGTCGACCCCGGCTTTCCGGGCCACCTCCTGGCGCGAGTGCTCGCCCACGGGAAGGCGATCGTAGCCGGAGTCAAGACTCCTGCGGCTCCACCGACCCAACGCTCCGCGCCGTTGGATGCTCGATCCGGCAGCTCAGGGTGCTGTCAGGTCCTCGCGGCGATCGCGATCAGCACGATCGTGACGAAGATCAGGCTGATCGTCACGCCAGCGAGAACCCATGTGGCATTCACCAGTCGCCTGATCGAAGCCTCGAGAGGAAGGCTCGTTCCCGTCTGAGATTCCACCCCAGCGTAGGCCGCCCGCGCAGGAAGGGCGGCTGTCGGTTCATCGAGGCTGGGGCGCGCTCCCCCCGGCCCGGTTCCCTCAGCCTCTTGCGAGACCGCATGGAGGTCGCCGAGTATGGTTGCCGCGAACTTGTCGATGGCGTCCTCGACGTCGCTCGCGGTCGCCACGACCGGCTGGACCTCGCGGCTCGTGACCGCCCTGATGTCGTCCAGGGCGTACAGGTTGGCGGGGTCGGACATGGCGACGAGCAGCTTGCCGTCGCGCTCGCCGATGGGCAGAGCGCGGTATCGACGGGCCAACTGATCGGGCAGCAGCGCCGCCGCAGCGGGATCGATGTGGTGCACCCTGAGATCGACGAAGTCCAGTCCCACCTGCTTGGCCAGTGCGCGAACCAGGTCTCGCTCCCGGATGTAGCCGAGGTCGATCAGGGTTCGGCCGAGCGACTTTGGCGTGTTCCGGTGCTGCCGGAGGGCGATCTCCAGCTGCTGCTGCGTGAGGAGCCCCTGCTCGAGGAGCATCTGCCCGAGCTGCTTCGGCGTGTGCTTGGCGGTCACCATGGTCCGTTTGGTCGTAGGTCGCCCCATTGTTCTCGTCACCGTCGGGGGCCTCCTGAAGAGTCGGAAGAACTCGCTGGTCGTGCGCCCTCTGGGCGTCTTCGACCGGGCTCGGACCCTCGTCCTGGTCTCTCCGCCTGGCCAGGCACGCCCCCGGAGCTGCCGAAGAGCAGGCCGTCGGATGGAACAACGGCGTCGCGGCCACAGGGACCCCCCCGGGACGATACGGACCCGATCGATGGGCGCTGCTCAGCGGAGGCAGCCGCCCTCGCCGTCGGGCCGGACGTGCGGGTGCATCAGGTCCTCGATCCCCTTGAATTCGTACGGGTCGTCACCCGCGATGAGGAGCACGTCACGGTGATCGACGGTCCCCATCGGCTCGCCATCGGCCGGGCGGAACCATGGCAATAGCGACTCCGCGCTCATGTAGTGGTTGACGAGGGCCCGGCGCATGCCGTGGCGACCCGTGTTCGGCAGCGAGCGGTGGAGGAGGTAGCCGTCGAACAGGAGCGCCGAGCCGGCCGGCAACTCGACCGGAACGGCATCCTCTTCGCGGTAGCGGAACCCGTACGCCTCCCGCGTGCAGTCGAAGCGCGGGTCGTCCTGCTCGCGATCGGGGTACAGCACACCCAGGCGGTGCGAGCCCGGGATGACCCACAAGCAGCCGTTCTCGACCGTGGCGTCGTCGATCGCGATCCACACTGCGGTGAGTGACCGGTCGCGCGTTGGAATGTGGGTCTCGTCCTGGTGCCACGCCTGCCCGGGCTTGCCCTCGGACTTGATGAACAGCATGGACTGCATCATCTTCACGTTTGGGC
>JBOGVH010000016.1:0-1851 GCA_050695235.1 Actinomycetota bacterium | reverse complement strand
GTTCAAGCTCCCGCCGCTGATGCTCACCGACGCCGAGGCGACGGCCGTGGTCCTCGGGCTGGTCGTGAGCCGGCAGACGGGGATCTCGATCGAAGAGTCGGCCATCGACGAGGCGCTCGCCAAGATCCTCCGGGTCCTTCCGACCGAGCTCCGCGAGCGGGTCGGCGCCCTCGAGGGGAGCCTGGGATTGACCTGGAGGACGAGGGAGCCGCAGCCGCCGGCGACCGACGTCGTCCTCACGCTGGCGGCCGCGATCCGCGCCAAGCGAAGCGTGGCCATCCGGTATGCGACGCCCGGACGCGAGGAAACCGAGCGCACGGTCGCGCCCTACGGCCTGGTGTTCCACGGCGGTCGCTGGTACCTCGCGGCGCACGACGACCGGTCGGGTGAGGTGCGGACGTTCCGGGTGGACCGGGTTCGATCCGCGGAGGCACGCCGGGAGCGCGTGGAGATCCCCGAGGGGTTCGATGCCGCGGACCACGTCGCCCGCTCGATCGCCCGGATCCCCTGGGGGTGGGAGATCGAGGTTGAGCTGAAGACCACGCTGGAGGAGGCGACGCGCCGGATCCCCAGGACGGTGGGGACCCCAGAGGTGGTCGATGGGAAGGTGCTCCTTCGAGCCCGGACCGACGACATGGACGCGGCGGCCCGGATGCTGGCCACGCTGCCCTGGCCGTTCGCCGTGCGGCGTCCCGACGAGCTCCGGGCCTCGCTCAAGGGTGTCGCCCAGGTGTTGGTGAAGGCCGCGGGTTGACCGGCGTAGCCTGTCCGCATACATGACCGCTCATCCGGTCCGAACCGAGGAGGCACGCACGCCCTGACCGAGCTGGCCGCAGACATCGATCGGGCCCGTGAGGCGCTCGCCCGGGGATCGTGGGTCGAGGCCTACGAGCGGCTCCGCTCGATCGATCCGACCGAGCTGAATGCCCGCGACCTCGAAGGGCTGGCGGACGCGGCCTGGTGGGTCTCCCGGTGGGAGGAATCCATCCCCGCCCGGCAGAAGGCGTACGCGGCCTACGCCGGCGGGTCCGACGACCGCACGGCGGCGCGGATGGCCGCGCGGCTGTGCGTGGAGCACTTCACCCGCCGCGAGCCGGCCGTCGCCGGGGGCTGGCTGATGCGGGCCCAACGGCACCTCCGTGAGCAACCGGAGTGCGCGGAGCATGCCTTCCTGGCGATGGTCGAGGCGAACGTGGCCCGCTTCACCGGCGACCCGGAACGCTCGATCGCTCTCGCGAGGAAGGCCATCCAGATCGGGCAGCGGTTCGGCGACCGAGACCTGGTCGCGGTGGCGATCCACATCGAAGGGCTCTCGCACATCGCGTCGGGCAAGGTCGCCGAAGGGGTCGCCCTGCTCGACGAGGCGATGACCTCGGTCCTGGCGGGAGAGGTCAGCCCCTTCTTCACCGGGGTCGTCTACTGCGACGTGATCGAGGCATGCTTGCAGCTGGGCGACGTCAGGCGGGCCGGGGAGTGGAGCGAGGCGGCACGCGCCTGGTGCGAGACGGTTCCTCCGGAGTCGCCGTATCCGGGTCTGTGCCGCATCAACCGGGCCGAGGTGGCCATCCTCCGGGGGGCGTGGCCGGAGGCGGAAGAGGAAGCCTTTCGGGCCACCGACGAGCTGATTCGCCTCGACCCATCGGCCTCGGGCGCCGCGTGGTACGTGATGGGCGAGGCCCGGCGCAGATCGGGGAACCTCACGACCGCCGAACAGGCCTTCACTCGGGCGCAGGAGCTCGGGTTCGAGCCGCAACCGGGGTCGGCCCTCCTGCGGCTCGCCCAGGGGAAGGCTGAGATGGCCGGGAGCGCCCTCCGGGTGGCGATCGCCGCCGAGGCCGGCAACCCCCTGCG
>JBOGVH010000015.1:0-2014 GCA_050695235.1 Actinomycetota bacterium | reverse complement strand
ACATAGATGTGCCTGTTCGATCGGTACACGGCCAGGCGCGGGCGGGCCGCGGTACCCGAGATCTTTCGCCGGATCCGGAAGCGCCGGCGCGCCCGCGCCGAGCGCTTGTCGTCGCCACGCTGAAGCGTCCTCATGACGTCGCGCCCTTCGCCGCCTTGCCGGCCTTCTTCCGGACGAACTCGCCCTCGTACCGGATGCCCTTGCCCTTGTACGGCTCGGGCTTACGGATCTGCCGGATGTCCGCGGCCACCTGCCCGACCTGCTGCTTGTCGTTCCCCCGGATGATCACGCTGGTGGGCGCGGGGACCTCGAACTCGATGCCGTCTGGGCACGGGACGGGGATCGGGTGGGAGTACCCCACGGAGACCTCCAGGTCCTTGCCCCGGAGGGAGGCCCGGTACCCGACGCCCACGATCTGCAGGCGCTTCTCATAGCCCTTCGTCACGCCCTCGACCATGTTCGCGATGAGCGTGCGCGTCAGGCCGTGAAGGCTCCGGTGGAAGCCCTCGTCGCTCGGGCGCTCGACCCGGATGACGCCGTCCTCGCGCACGACGCGCATCTCCGGGTGGAGCCGCCGGGACAGGGTTCCCCGCGGCCCCTTCACCGTCACGGTCGCGTTCTCGTCGATCGCCACCTCGACGCCGCCCGGGATCTCGATGGGTTGCTTTCCGATCCGACTCATGGCTTCGTCCTCACCACACGTAGGCCAGGACCTCGCCGCCGATGCCGCGGCGAGAGGCCTCCCGGTCCGTGATCACGCCCCGGGACGTGGACAGGATGGCGATGCCGAGCCCGCCCATGACCCGTGGAAGCTTGTCGTGCACGGCGTACACGCGGCGACCTGGGGTGGAGATGCGGCGCAGGCCGGTGATGGTCCGCTCCCGCTTCGCCCCAGACTTCAGGCGGACCCGGAGGGCCTGATGGACGCCCTCGCCCTCCGTATCGAAGCCATCCACGAACCCTTCCGCCGCAAGGATCTTGAGGATGGCCTGGTTGAGCTTGGACGCCGGCACGAGCAGGTCGTCCTTGTACGCCACGTTGGCGTTGCGGATCCTCGTCAGCATGTCCGCGACGGGATCGGTGACGTTGGTCCGAACGAGGGCCTTCACCATGATGCCTTCGTCACCCCCGGCAGCTCACCGATGTGCGCCAGCTCGCGGAAGCAGATCCGGCACAGCAGGAACTTGCGGTAGACGGCCCGAGCCCGGCCGCACCGACGGCACCGAGTGTGCTCGCGCACGGCGAACTTCGCCGGCTTGAGCTGCTTCTCGATCTTCGCCTTCCCTGCCATCTCGTCCCTCTCGCTACGAGGCCGCCGCGCTCACGGCCGGGGCCCCCTCGAACGGGAACCCCAGCGCGATCAGCAGCGCCCTGCCTTCATCGTCCGTCTGCGCCGTCGTCGCGACGGTGATGTCCATCCCCCGGACCTTCACCACCTTGTCGTAGTCGACCTCCGGGAAGATCAGCTGCTCGGTCAGCCCGAGCGTGTAGTTCCCGTGGCCGTCGAACGACCGTCGTGACAGCCCCCGGAAGTCCCGGATCCTGGGGATGGCCACCGTGATGAGGCGGTCGACGAACTCCCACATGCGGTCGCCCCGAAGGGTGACCTTGGCCCCGATAGACATGCCCTCCCGGAGCTTGAAGCCGGCGATCGACTTCCGGGCCTTGGTCACCACCGGTCGCTGCCCGGCGATGACGGCGAGGTCCTGGGTGGCCGCCTCCAGCATACGAGTATCCTTCAGGGCGTCACCCACGCCCATGTTGATGACGACCTTCTGGAGCCGCGGGACCTCCATGGCGTTCGCATATCCGAGCTCCTGGCGGAGGCGCGGGAGGACCTCCTCGCGATAGCGGACCTTCAGCCGAGGCACGTAGCGCTCGCTCACAGCTCCGCCTCGCACTTGCGGCAGATCCGGACCTTCGTGCCGTCGGACCCCACCTCGTGGCCGACCCGGGTGGGCCGGCCGCAGGACTTGCACACGATCTGGACGTTGGAGATGTCCACGTACAGCTC
>JBOGVH010000014.1:0-3344 GCA_050695235.1 Actinomycetota bacterium | reverse complement strand
AGCACGAGGAGGTCGGCCCCGGCCAGGCTCGCGAGCAAGGCGGCGGCCCCCACCGAGATGTCGGCCACGGCGGAGGTGTCTGTGCCCACCAGGATCTTCTTCATCCCGCACCCCCTGAGTCGCCTTTACGGTGGGGCGCAGCGATCCGCCGGTTCGCGATCCGGCCGCCACCACAACATGTGAGGGGGGTGCCAGCACCCCCCGGGCGGTGGGGGTTCGAAGCGGCGGATGTTCGGTCGCCCCCCTTGGCCGCAGGGCCACCGGGTGCCACGATCGGTCGCATGGTGGGGGGTGCCGCCACCGGTGGCTGCGGCGGAACCGGGCCCGCCCGGCGGTCGCGCTCGCGACCGGGGCGGGGGTGGTCGCGGCGACGCCTTGGGGGGGCGCGATGACGCCCGCGATGGAGCCTCGGAGCGCCGCGGCAGGCATGGGCGTCGGCCGTCGCGTCCACGTTCTCCACAACGTCGCGAAGTACCCGAACGCCTCACGAGCGCACAAGCTCCTGGCGGCCGGGGAGGGTGAGCTCCGCTTCGAAGTCGAGGACGGCGGGGTCGGTTTCGATCCGAACGCGACGGCCAACGCAACCGAACTGCAGGGCATGGCGGACCGCCTCGATGCGATCAGCAGAACGCTCTCGGTGCGGAGCGCGCCCGGTCGGGGCACCACGATCGAAGGAAGGGTTCCGACGGAGGATCGGGGGGCTCGAGGATGACCGACCGCGCCCGCGCGCGGCTCGCGCTGGCCGTGTGGATCGCGCTCGTGATCATGCTCGGCGCTGTGATGGTCTTGATGGATCGGAACGAGTCATGGGAGGAGGAAGGCTTCTTCGGCATCATCGCGATCCTGATGATCATCGGGTACGGGACGATCGGCGCGTACCTGGCCGCCCGGCTGAGGGGGAACCCCACCGGGTGGCTGATGATCGTGGTCCCCGCCTCGGCCCTGGTGGGAGGCCTCACCGACGAGTGGACGACGTACGCGTACCGGACGAACCCTGGTGGCTGCCCATGCGCGAGCTCGCGGCTTGGCTCTCGAATTGGATCTTCCCCGGGGTCGCGGTCGTGGCGCCGATCCCGTACCTGTTGATGCTGTTCCCGAGCGGGCGCCTGCCCGCGGAGGGTGGCGGTGGCCCGATCGGCCTCGGCGTGGCGATCGCCGTGGTCGCCATCGCCCCGATCCTGCGTCCGGGCCAGGTCGACCTCGGCTCGGGGATCAGCCTGGAGAATCCCACGGGGATCGATGGGCTCCACGCGGCGTTGACCGCCGCGCGGTGGATCGGCGGCTTCGCGCTCCTGATCGGCTCGCTGCTGTCGGTGGCGGTGCTGGTGGGTCGGTTCCGACGGTCGCTCGGAGAGGAACGGCAGCAGATCCGCTGGCTCGCGTACGTCGCCGCGCTCTGCGCCGTGGCCCTCCTGGCCATCGTCCTCACGGGGATCGGCCTCGAGGCCGGCGAGAGGAGGCCCCTCAACGACGCGGCGGCCGTCGTCTTCATCCTCCTGCTGGGATCGGTGTCCCGGTGGCGATCGGGATCGCGCTGCTCAAGTACCGGCTCTGGGACCTGGACGTCGTGCTGAAGAAGACGCTCGTCGCGGCCGTCCTCATCGCCTTGATGGCGGTAGTGTCGTTCGTCGTCCTGCTGGTCGTCGGTGGGATCGCCGTCGGTCCGCTCTCGGACAACCCCGGGGCTCGTGGCCGGCGTCGTCCAGGGGATCCTGATCTGGCCCCTGCTCCGTCTCTCGCGTCGGATCGCCGACCGCCTGGTCTACGGACGGCGCACCACGCCCTACGAGGTGCTGACCGAGTTCTCCGGACGCCTGGCCGACACGTACTCGAGCGACGACGTCCTGCCGCGGATGGCTTCCATCCTCGGACGGGGAACGGGCGCCGAGGAGGTCACGATCTGGCTGCTCGTCGGGGGCGAGCCCCGCCCCGCCTCGTCCTGGCCCGGGACCGCCGGTCCCCCGCCGAGGACGCTCGAGGAACTGGCTGGCGAAGCGTTCGTCGTCCGGCACCAGGGGGAGGAACTCGGGGCGATCACGGTCCGGATGCCGGCAAACGACCCGATGAACCCGGCGAAGGAGAAGCTGATCCGCGACCTCGCCTCCCAGGCCGGGTTGGTGCTTCGCAACGTGCGGCTGATCGAGGAGCTCCGCGGTTCCCGCCGCCGCATCGTCGCCGCTCAGGACGAGGGGCGCCGCCGCCTCGAGCGGAACATCCACGACGGCGCGCAACAGCAGCTCGTTGCGCTCGCCGTCAAGCTGCGTCTGGCCGACCAGACGATCGACCGTGATCCCATGAAGGCACACGGGCTGCTGGCCCAGCTCCAGACCGAGACCCACGACGCCTTGGAGAACCTGCGTGACCTGGCCCGGGGGATCTACCCGCCGCTCCTCGCCGACAAGGGCCTCGCCGCAGCCCTCGAAGCGCAGGCGCGCAAGACGCCGCTCCCGGTGACGATCGAGCCGGACGGGATCGGCCGGTACCCGCCCGAGATCGAGGCGACCGTCTACTTCTGCGTCCTGGAAGCCCTCCAGAACATCGTGAAGTACGCGGACGCCAGCTCCGTGAGGGTGGCCCTCCTCCAGGCGGACGGGGCGCTGACGTTCGAGGTCCGCGACGATGGCCTGGGCTTCGATCCGGCGACCGCGCAGCACGGCACCGGCCTCCAGGGCATGGCCGACCGGTTGGACGCGATCGGTGGGGCGCTCGAGATCAGGAGCGCGGCGGGCTCGGGGACCACGGTGATCGGTCGCCAACCCCTCGGAAGGTCCTAGATCGTGAGCAGTCCGAGGCGTTGCACCTTGTATCGCTAAGACGATAACCGCACTTCTGCCCATGAAGGATTCGACGATTCGGAGTGGGGTGTCAGCGAGACGGCCGGGCGCCTACCCCTAGTCGAGTTCGTCTGGGGAGTGTTCGACGCGTCGCCGTGCTTTGATGCTGGCGTGGAGACCATCGATTACGTCGTGCTGTACGTGCGGGAACTCGAGGCCTCCATCTCATTCTACCGGGACGTGATCGAGCTGCCGTTCAAGCTCCAGGACTCGGGGTACGGGGAGTTCACCACGCGCGGCACGAAGTTCGGCCTCTACCAGCGCTCGCGGCTGCCCGGCCTGATCGGGCGGCCGGCGACCGGAGGCGGACCCGCTGGCGAGATCCTCTTCCTGGTCGACGACGTCGACGCCGAGGCCGACCGGCTCCACGGCCTGAGGGTCGAGATCCTGGCCGGGCCCGTCGACCGGCCGTGGGGGCACCGCACCCTCCACGTCCTCGACCCGGACGGGTTCGTCGTGGAGCTGGCCCAGGAGATCCCGCGCGAGCGGCCTCGCGGGGGCTGATGTGGC
>JBOGVH010000013.1:0-4730 GCA_050695235.1 Actinomycetota bacterium | reverse complement strand
GAGCTCGTCGGGGTGGTCCAGGTCCTCGGCGCGGACCGGGTGGGGGTTGAGGTCGATGCACCCCAGATTGATCACCCAAGCGAGCTGAGCGGCGTCCCGGACCACGACCTCCTCTGCGGTGCGGCCGGAAGGGAAGGCGAGCTCCACCACCTCGATCCAGTCGGGCCTGGATGTGGGAGCCCGCTTCTGGAAGAAGAACTCGCCTTCCGCCCCGTTCACGAAGCGCTTGAGGGCCATGGGCCGGCCCGCGACCCCGCGCACGGCGCCGTCGGCAACCGACAGGTAGTACCGGACCAGATCGAGCTTCGTGTGGCCGGTGCGGGGGAAGAACACCTTGTCCGGGTTGGTGACGATGACCTCGCGCCCCGAGATCTCGAGGACCTCTCTTCGAGCCGGCATCGCATCACCATACCGACGCGACCGGCACGTGTGCGCTGCACGCGCGACCGCAGATCGCCCGTGAGGTTAGGCTACTTTCAGCCAGGGTTCTCGCTGGTGGTGCGCGAAAAGGGGGGCTCGCGACATGGCGAAGAAGAAGGCGAAGAAGAAGGCTGCGAAGAAGGCTGCGAAGGCCGAGGCCAAGGTGGCGAGAAAGGCCGAAAAGGAGACCAAGGCGATGAAGAAGGCGGCCACGGGAGCCGAAGCGGAGGCCACACCGTCGGCGCCCAAACGCAGTTCCAGGCGTGAGGCCGGCCAAGCGGCCGCGAAGCAGCCGGCGGCTGCGACCGAGCCCGCGCCGGCGACATCGCCGGCCCCGCAGTAGTCGTCAGCCGGGGCGCCGTCAGCCCAGGCGTCTCGGGACCACGAAGTCGACCAGTTCCCCGCTCTCGCTGTCGAGGTCCTTCCACCCCACGCGGCCGAAGGCCAGCGTGGCCAGGCCTGCGGTCGGGAACTTGGCATCGAGCAGGGTTCGAAGCGGTCCCTCACTTGCCAGCAGGAGCGCGAGGTCCTGCACCCCAGGGTTGTGCCCGATCATCATCACCGAGTCGACCTCGTCGGGCAGCGCGTGCAGCCGCTCCAACAGTCGATCCTCCGTCGCCCCATACAGCGACCGCTCGATGTGGATCTCGGCGTCCCGGCCAAGGCTCGGAGCGATCCGTTCGAGCGTCTGCCGAGCCCGAATCGCCGAGGAACAGATGATCAGGTTGGGCCGGATCCCTTTCTTCGTCGCGTAGTCGGCGATCTTGGCCGCGGAGCGCCGCCCCCTCGGCGCGAGCGGTCGGTCGTGATCGTCGATCGATGGATCGCCCCAACTGGACTTGGCGTGGCGAAGGAGAAACAGATGCGGGGTCTCGACCACGATGGGAGCGTACCCGGGCGTCGAGCCCGCGACGATCGAGGCGTAGCATGGTGGCCCACCGGAGGGGAAGCCATGGCCAACAGGTCCGATGCACCCGGAACGACGAAGGAGGCCAACGCCGGGCGGAAGCTCGGGAACAAGGAATATGCCCGGGAGCTGAGGAAACTCCAGGTCGAGCTGGTGAAGCTCCAGGAGTGGATCAAGTCCCAGGGCCTCAAGGTCGTCGTGATCTTCGAGCGTCGAGATGCCGCGGGCAAGGGCGGGGCCATCAAGCGGATCACGGAATGCCTGAACCCTCGGGTGTGCCGTGTCGTGGCGCTGCCCGCGCCGACCGAGCGCGAGAGGAGCCAGTGGTACTTCCAGCGCTACATCGGCCACCTTCCGGCGGCCGGCGAGATCGTGCTGTTCGACCGCAGCTGGTACAACCGGGCCGGCGTCGAGCGGGTCATGGGCTTCTGCACCGAGGACGAGTATCAGGAGTTCCTTCGCTCGTGCCCGGAGTTCGAGCGGATGCTCGTTCGCGCCGGCGTCATCCTCATCAAGTATTGGTTCTCCGTGAGCGATGACGAGCAGGAACGGCGCTTCCAGCAGCGGATCACGAACCCCACGAAGCGCTGGAAGCTGAGCCCCATCGACCTGCAGTCACGGGCTCGGTGGGTCGAGTACAGGGCCAAGGACGAGATGTTCAAGTACACCGACATCAAGCAGGCGCCGTGGTACGTCGTCGCGTCGGACGACAAGCAGCGGGCCCGGCTCAACGTCGTCAGCCACCTGTTGAGCCTGATCCCCTACCAGGACCTGACGCCCGAGCCCATCGAGCTGCCGCCGGAGCACAGGGACGAAGGGTACCTTCGCCCACCCATCGCCGATCAAACGTTCGTGCCGGATCGCTTCTGACGCTATAGCGAGGCCCCTCCGCCGCAGTCGGCTCCGTCACCCACCGATCCGGAGGTCCCGCAGGAGCTCGTGGTCCCGGTCGTAGGTGAGCACCCGCTCGGCCTCGGCCAGGGGGACCCACCGAAGCCGGTCGACCTCATCGGTGGGATCGAACCGTCCCTCCATCCACTCCATCAGCCAGTACGTGACCTCCTTCAAACGCGCCCGGCTGTCGCGATACCGGTGGGTGCCGATCACCTTCTCGATCCGGCATTGGAAGCCCGTTTCCTCTCCCACCTCGCGGACGGCCGCCTCCTCCAGGGTCTCGCCGGGGAGCAGCTTTCCCTTTGGGAAGCTCCAGTCGTCGTACCGGGGTCGGTGGATAAGGGCTACTTCGATGGCGCCCTCGGGACCGGCTCGCCAGACCACTGCCCCAGCGGCCTCGACCTCAGGGGTGATCCCATTGGCCTCGACCTCAGGCCGGGACTCGAACGGCAGGGAAGGGCTCATGTGGGACACGGTATCCGAGGCGGTACGAGCAGGGCCACCGGCGCACACGCGGGTCCCGAAGGTGAACTCCAGGTGAACGACCTCCCATGGGCGTGGCCCCAGGCCGTATCCTTCCGGGATGCCGGTGTGCACCCTTCCCTTCGGTTTCCCCACCCCCGGCCCCTGAAGCCGATGGAGTCCACTCCCAGCCAGGCCGCCGACGGCCGGGAGGTCGAATGGCAGTTCGACGCCATCGACACCCGGCCGGTGGAGCGATGGCTGAAGGCGGCCGGGGATGTCGTGACCCGGAGTGGAACGAAGCGGTTCGTGGATACCTATGCCGACACCGACGACTGGCGGCTGTACCGCGCAGGATACTCGCTCCGCCTGCGCGTGGGCCACGGCGGCATCGAGGCCACCATGAAATCCCTCTCGCCAGGGGCCAACGGGCTTCGTGATCGAACGGAGATCACGGAGCCGCTTCCGGCCGGACGCTTGGAGACCTTGCCCGCCAGCGAAGGGCCGGTCGGGAAGCGAGTCCGTACGGTCGCCGGATCCCATGCCATCAAGCGCAAGTTTCAAGTCCGGACTCGTCGCCAGACGTACCTCGTCTCCTCGAACGGCTCTGCGGCCGCCGAGGTAGCCCTCGACGCGACGACGATCCCCGTCGAGGGCAGCGAGCCCGCCAGGCTCCTCAGGGTGGAGGTCGAAACCAACGGGAGGACAACACCAGACCTCACCGACTTCGTGGGCAAGATGCGAGATGCGTGCGGACTGACCCCGGCTTCCGTGTCGAAGTTCGAGGCCGGCCTGCTCGCGCGCGGCCTGGCCCCCCAGCGGTCTCTCGACCTGGGGTCGTTGGAGATCTCGATGGGGTCTTCGGTCGAGGAGCTGGCCTTCGCGGTGCTCCGCAAGCATTTCGCCGCCCTTCTCCGCAAGGAAGGTGGGACGCGCCTCGGCGAGGATCCGGAGCAACTGCACGACATGCGGGTGGCGACGCGTCGCATCCGCGCGGCGATCGCCTTTTTCGAGGCTGCCCTGCCGGCCGAGGTGGTCGGGCTTCGGGAGGAGATGGGATGGGTGGCCTCGGCACTGGGAGCCGTCCGCGACCTCGACGTGCTGATCGAACAGCTCGTGACGTGGCGGAGGCAGGCCCGGAGTCTCGACGATCGGGCCCTGGGCGAGGTGGCCGGCGTGCTCTCAACAGATCGCGACCAGGCGAGGGCCAACCTGGTCCAGACCCTCGACTCCCCGCGGTACGAGCGTCTGCTTGCCGAATTCACCGCCCTCCTCCGGCACGGGCCTGTGGGAGCATCTCCCTTCTCGCACGTGCCTGCCGTTGACGCCGCCCCGCCGCTCATCAAGGAGCGGTACCGCAAGGTGCGAAAGGGCGGCCGTCGGATCGACCGGACCTCGAAACCCGCCGAGTACCACCGGCTGCGCATCCGGGCCAAGCGGTTGCGGTACGCGCTCCAGTTCCTGGCCCCGATCTACGGCGAGAGGGTCACGGCGCTCATCCGCCGGACGGTACGCCTCCAGGACCTGCTCGGCGCCCACCAGGACGCTGAAGTGGCGGTGGCCCGCTTCGAGGCCATCGTGGCTGAGGAAGGGAACGACCTCCCCCCCGCCGCGGCGTTCGCCATGGGCGAGATCGCCGAGCGCTACGCAAAGAGGAAGGCGAAGCTCCGGCGGCGCTTCCCGAAGGTGTTTCGGCGCGTTGGAGGAGCGGCCTGGGCCGATGTCCGCCGAGTCATGAAGCGGGCAGCTTCATAACCATGGACCTGTACCTCGTCCGGCACGCCGTCGCGTTCGGCCGGGATCCAACCCGATGGCCAGATGACGGCGAGCGGCCTCTCACGCCGGAAGGGGAGGTCAGGTTCAGGAAAGCGGCCCGAGGGATCCGGCACATCGTCACCAGCGTCGACGTGGTTCTGTCGAGCCCGTTCCCCCGTGCCTGGCGGACGGCCGAGCTGCTCGAGGAGGAGGCGGGATGGCCGGCCCCAAAGCCGGAGCCTGTTCTCGAGGCCGGCCGCTCCCCCGCCGAAGGCATCGAGGTGATCGAGCC
>JBOGVH010000012.1:0-4770 GCA_050695235.1 Actinomycetota bacterium | reverse complement strand
ACCATCGATCACACGACGAACCAGACCGGCGTCTACGAGGTCTCCTTGACCACGGTGAGCGTGGTCGACGGGCACACGCTTTCCGGTTCGTTCCGGTTCGGCGTGGGCGTCTCCCCCGGCCCCGGGGCCGAAGGCGGAACGACCGACGAGCCCACCGGACGTGACCTCCTGGTCTCCGTGGGTCGGCTCGTGGAGGACGTGAGCCTCCTGTTGGTGCTCGGCCTTCTGCTGCTCGGCCGGCTGGCACGCAGACGCCCCTCGCTGGAGTGGGTCCGGACGCCGATCCTGCCCGTGTTCGCGGCGGCCCTCGTCGGTGGCCTCGTGGTCGTGCTGGGCGAGGCGCTCCTGGCCGCGCCGTCGCCATCCGGGAGCGCGGTATTCACCTACCTCTCGACCGGCCTGCCGGGATGGGCGCGGCTGGGCCGGGTCCTCCTCGAGGGCGCCGGGGTCCTCGTCGCGTGGAGATGGCCTCGCCGCGCGGCGCCGTTCGCCGTCGGTGCCGTCGTTGCCCTCGCGGCGGCCGGCCACGCGGCGGCGATCCAGCCTCGAGCCTGGGGCATCGCGGTGGAGGCGATCCATCTCGTGTCGGCGGGCCTCTGGGCCGGGGGCGTGATGGCCCTCGCGCTCCAACGACCGCCCGAGGGATGGCGGGCCGGTGCCGGCCGACGGCTCCTCGACCGATTCACCCCGCCGGCACTGGCCTCGTTCGCCGTGACGGCCGGAACCGGAGCGATCCGCGGGATCCAGGAGGTGGGCGGGCTGGCCGCGCTGTTCGGGTCCTCCTACGGACTCGTCCTGGTGGCGAAGGTCCTCATCGTGTTGGCGATGGTGCAGCTATCGGTGCTCGCCTGGCGGCGGGTCGCCTTCTTCCCGAAGGCGGAGACCGCGGCGGCCGTCCTCGCCATCGGGGCGGCGGCGCTGTTGTCCGCATTCCCGCTGCCCCCAGGGCGGGTGGCGGAGGCCGCCGAGGAACCGGGCGCGGCCAAGGTCCCGCCTTTCCCTGCGGGGGAGGGGCTGACACTCGGTTCCCACGCCGGGCCGGTGCTCATCGGTCTCACGCTCCAACCGGGCCGGCCCGGGCCGAACGAGCTGACGATCTACGTCCTCAGCCTGGGCGGGCCGGAAGCGGCGGCCGCGCTCCCGGTCCGAGCGACGGTCGACGGTGCGTCCGTGGCACTTTCGCAGTGCGCCGATACCTGTCGGATGGGCGAGGTCGACCTCCTCCGGGGGGGTGAGGTCATCGCCGTCGATGTCGGCGTCTCGGCGGATGACCGGGCGACCTTCCGCCTGCCGTCGTTGCCCGCCGCCTCGGGAGAGGACTTGCTTCAGCGAACGATCGCGGCGATGGGGGCGCTCACGAGCTACCGCCTCCAGGAGGACCTCACCTCGGGTCTCGGGACGACGGTGCACGCGACCTATGCCTTCATGGCACCGAACTCCTTCGAGAGCGACGTCGAACAGCAGGAGAGCACGTTCCGGACCGTATGGATCGACGACACGAGGTACACCCGCGAGGGGAACGGCCTCTGGAAGGTCGAGCGCGGCGCGCCCGCCGTGCCCGTTCCCACATACATCTGGGACTCGTTCCGCCCCTACCAGGACGTTCGGATCCTCGGCCGCGCCACCCTGGACGGCGTCCGAACGACCGAGATCGCCTTCGCCGGCGGCAGCTCGGACCTCCCGGTGTGGTTCAGACTCTGGGTGGACGGGGGCGGCCTCGTGCAGAAAGCCGAGATGCGAGCGCCGGGCCACTTCATGGACCATCGGTACTTCGACTACGACGCACCGATCACGATCGAGCCCCCGGAGGGAGCGAGCGGATGAGATCTCGAGGATGGATCGCGACGACGATCGGGTTCGCCATCCTGGCCGCGGCCTGGACGGGCAGCGCGGCGACACCGAGCCGGCAGCAGGAGGCCCGATCGCGGTGGGCGATACGGCACCGGCGTTGACGCTCGAGTCGGCGAGCGGCGGACCCTTCTCGCTGTCCGACTACGGGCGCGCCCATCGCCAACAACGTCGAGCCGCGAGTCCAGACCAAGCGCGTGAGGGCCGGTAGACACAAGGAGCAATGATGGCACACATGGACGGGACCTGGATGAACCAGATGTGGTGGGCGATGTGGATCCCCTCGGTCCTCATCCTCGGGGCGCTCGTGGCGCTAGGCATCTGGGCAGTGCGGCGGTTCTCGGAGCCCCGATGCGACTCGAGTGCCCGGGGAATCCTGGAAGGTCGGTTCGCCCGAGGCGAGATCGACGCCGACGAGTTCCGCAGCCGGCTCACAGCCCTGGAGGACCACCGATAGCGGGCGATGCCAGAGGACGCGGCGGGCGTAAGCGGCTGTGTTGCCCGCCGATGGAGGCGGGGAGAGATCGTGGAGTTTCCTCCACGATTGCTCCACAGCCCGCACTGCGGCGAGTCCGTCGCCCCATCACGGCCAAACAGCGGGTGAGACGCGCGAAGAACACGGATGCGTGCTGCGCATCGTCGGAATGATCTGATCCACTCACACTTTTCGCCGCCGGACGCCGGGGGTAGACATCTATACAAGGTCTTCGAACGAATGGCGGGGACGGCGCACGTCACGGTCGGCACCTTCAACCTGAACAACGCTTCAGTGCATCAGCGAATTTTCGCGTCTCAACATTCTCGGCTCAACGCCAACGACGCCAATTGATGGCCCCCGGCTTGGAACCAGCCGTCACCTCTTCCTTCCATCCGCCGAAGGCGGCCAAGACTTCCCCCTTCTCACGCTCGGGCACTTTGAAGTGATCAAGGGTGCGGCCAAGCTCCGAATCGACCTCGTCGAACACTTCGGGTGGGATCTTCAGGTCGAAATGGGCGTCGCGCAGCTCTCTGGCCGTGTATTGAAAGGGCCCGCCCGCGAGCGAGGCGACCCACAGTGTCCTCAGGAACTTGAGGCCTGGCAACCTGCCGGCGAATGTCGCCGTGTGCCATTCCTTCAACTCGGGGTTGGCCTCGACCACCTTCGGGTTCTTCAGTAGGTGGTCGCTGAAGTGGTCCACCACGGCTGCGATGGCGTAGATACCGCCGATGCGTTCATACAGAGTCGGCTCCGCCATACTTCTCCCTCCCGTCGGTGTCCTGGTTGGCTGACCGCGGTCGCCTGGCCGCGGTCATCCGCTCGAACGCATGTGACGAGGCGCATCACCGCCCGACCGACCCTGCCGCGGAAGGTCGTCTGCTCTAAGACCGCTATCAGATCCTGCTACTGCAGCCTAGACCGTGCAGGCTCTCCCCCTGCCATCTGAATCCCTTGCTTCGTCCGCTCGTCCCTCAAGATCCCACCGTTGACGCTACCGTGCGCTCGCAGGACAGGGCGAGCCCGGCCGGGTCGAGCCGGCCGGGCTCTCGATCCGCCGTAGCGCTACTTGCTCAGCTGACCCCGGACGGCCCCGGCGGGGAAGACCGTGCTGTGGACGTTCACGTAGTAGGCCGACGGGTCCTGCCGGATGGCCTTGATGAGCCCGCGGTCGACGCCGGTGGTGCATCCGCTGTCGGCGCCCGTTCCCCCGAAGGCACCTGTGAACAGGGTGACCACGACCCCACCGGCCACGCCCGCCGGCGCCAGGTGGATGTGGGAGGCGACCACCGTACCATCGACGTTCTCCCAGCTCACGTCGAAGCAGACGGTACCCAAACCTTGATTGAGGACGATCGCCGCGCTACCCGATGCGTCGAGATCCCCCGGCCCGGGTACCTCGGCTGCTCCGGTCAGCGTGGTGGCGAACGGGCGGCCTGCCTCGGCGGCTGCGACCGCGCCCGCCGACACGACGACGGCCACGGCTCCAGCCGCAACCAGGGCGACGAGACGACGCTCCATGGGGGCCTCCTTTCTCTTTGATCTAGCCCCTTTACCGGCGGAACACCTCGTAGATCGCGCCGTTCGACAGCGAGACCACGAACAGGTTTCCGTTCGGCCCGGTCTCGATGTCCGTGACGATCCCAAAGTCCCTGCCGATGAGCAGGGTCTCACTCTCCGTGAGGTCGTGGAAGGTCGGGTTATCGGCGACCCGATCCTCCAGCCGGGGATCCTCCACGGCGATCTTCTTGCGGCTCCCTGTCAGGTTGAAATGAAACAGAGGCCCACCGAGCGGTTCGGGCACGGAGAAGCCCACGAACAGGTCTCCGAAGAACTGGGGTCCGAGCGCCCGGCCGCTTACGAACCCGATGGCGGCAGGCGCGAGCACGTGCTTCCAACTGAATTCGGGATCGCTGTAGTGCGAGCCGGGAAGCACGAACAGACGCGACAGCGCTTCGTCGGGGGTGTCGGCGATGCGCTCGGGCCCCCAGCGGAACTGCTGCAGGTTCGGGAAGTCATCGTGGTGGAGCGAGGTGGTCTCGATGGCCTTGTACTCGGCGATGCGCCCAACGGGCCCCATGATCTGGATCCAACCCCCGTTCATGCCGGGCTCCACCAGGTTCAGCTCGTCGAAGGCGTCCTCGCCGTTCTCCTGGCTCCACAGATTGCCGGACCGCGGATCGAAGGCCATCCCGAAGCTGTTGCGGATGCCGTAGGCAAAGATCTTCTGGACGTTGGTGCCGACCTCCCCGCCGATGGCGGCGCCGGCCTGGAAGAAGGGGTTGTCGGCCGGGGCGGTGCCATCGTCGTTGAGCCGGAGGATCACGCCCGTGAAGTGGGCGTCGTCGGGCTCCGGCCCTCCGAACTGGTCGTCCGGCACGGTCGGCCCGAGGCCTGTCAACGTGGGTCCCGAGGGGAGGTTCTGGAGCTGGCCTCGTCGACCCACG
>JBOGVH010000011.1:0-1947 GCA_050695235.1 Actinomycetota bacterium | reverse complement strand
GGCCGAGCGTGCGCCGAACCTCGTGCACCGTGGCCCCCTGGATCCGGGAGTCCGCCCGGGCCAGATACACGAACTCGAAGATGCACAGCGCCTTGCGCGGACTCTCCGCGAAGCGGGCAGATCGGGGTCCCCGGTCGTCGAACCTGATCAGCTCGCCGGGCTCGACGTCACGGATGAACGTGGCCCCGACGATGTCGAGCGCGCAGGTCTCCGAGGCGACGCAATAGCCGTTCGGGAGCCTTCCGATGGACAATGGCCGCAGGCCGTGGGGATCACGGGCAGCATAGACGCTCCGCTCGTCCATCATCACGAGGCAGAACGCGCCGCGCAGATCCGGGAGCACCGCCAAGGCAGCGTCCCACAGGCCGGCCTCCAGGCACCCGGCCAGGATGCCGGCGACGAGATCCGAGTCCGTGGTAGCCACGGCAGGCCGACCGGAGCGCTCCGCGAGCTTCGCCGTGTTGACAAGGTTGCCGTTGTGGCCGAGGGCCAGCGATCTCGTGCCGTCGGTCTTGAACGCGGGCTGCGCGTTCTCCCAGGTGGTCGAGCCGGTGGTGGAGTACCGCGTGTGCCCGATGCCGAGATCCCCTTGGAGGGTTCCAAGCGTGGCCTCGTCGAACACCTGCGAGACCAGGCCGAGCTCCTTGTAGACCAGGAGGTTCTGCCCGTCCGAGACGGCCATGCCGGCCGACTCCTGTCCCCGGTGCTGCTGGGCGAAGAGGCCGAAGTATGTGAGCCTGGAGACGTCCTCGCCCGGCGCCCACACGCCGAAGAGGCCGCATTCCTCCTTCGGGCTCTCCGCTCCCACCTGTTCGCGATGCTAACAGGGCCGGTCAGCCCGCGAGCAGCTTTGGGATCGCGCCCTCGTGGGCGGACCGCGCATCCTCGACCGTGATCTCCAGGAGCGAATCGAAGACCATCCCGGGTCCGCCGGTCTCCCCCAGGCGCGAGAGCGGCAGGTGATGGGCCGATGCCAGCGCTTCCACGGCCTCCGCCTTCTCGGGCGCCACCGAGACGACCGCGCGCGATGCCGATTCGGAGAAGAGCGCGACGTACCAGGGTTCGTCCCCGGGAAGCGATACCGCGAACCCGGTGTCGCCGGCGAGGGCCGACTCCGCCAGGGCGACGGCAAGGCCTCCATCGGAACAGTCGTGGGCCGAGGCCAGGAGATCACCCCGGGCCGCCTCCACCAGCATCTGATGGAGCGAGGCCTCCCGGGCCAGGTCGAGGGCCGGCGGATGCCCGGAGATGCTCCCGAGCGCGACCTGGGCGAACTCCGATCCCCCGAGCTCGGGAAAGGTCTCGCCCAACAGATACACGAGGAGCCCGGCACCGGGGAAGCCCGGTTGCACGAGCAGCCGGTAGTCCTCGATGAGCCCGAGCATGCCCACGATCGGCGTGGGCCAGATCGCGGATCCGCCCGACTCGTTGTAGAAGCTCACGTTCCCCCCGGTCACGGGGGTGCCGAGCCTCCGGCAGGCGTCCGCCATCCCCCGGATCGACTCGGCGAACTCCCACATCACCTCGGGCCGCTCGGGGTTGCCGAAGTTCATGCAGTTCGTGATGGCCACGGGAGTGGCGCCCACGACCGCCACGTTCCGTGCGGCTTCGGCCACCGCGTGGGCCGCCCCGAGGTATGGGTCGAGATGCCCGAACCGGCCGTTGCCGTCGCAGGAGACCGCCAGGGCTCTCAACGTCCCCTCGATGCGGATCACGGCTGCGTCGGTGCCGGGAGGCGCCACCGTGCCGCCCTGCACGAGTTGGTCGTACTGCTCGAACGCCCACCGCTTCGACGCCACGTTCGGCGAGGACAGGACGGCGAGGAACGCGTCCCGTGGGTCGGTATCGACGGGGGAGAACGTGGGGTCGTCCTCGAGGATCTCGTGCCGCCCAGCCGGCCGCTCCATGCGCCGCTCGTAGGCCGGTCCATCCGCCAGGGACCGGGCC
>JBOGVH010000010.1:0-3155 GCA_050695235.1 Actinomycetota bacterium | reverse complement strand
GACCCAAGGCGTGGGCCAGACTCACGATGGCGGTCACGATCGCGGAGTCCTCGGGATTCCGGCCGAGGCCGCTCACGAACGAGCGGTCGACCTTCAGCACGTCCACATGGAACAGTTTGATGTAGTGGAGTGACGAATACCCCGTGCCGAAGTCGTCGATAGCCAGGTGCACTCCAAGCTCCCGGAGCTTGTGGAGCATATGGAGGGTGGACGGCGCTGCGTCCATCAATACCGTCTCGGTGATCTCGAAGGTGAGACTAGGCGGGTCCAATCCGGCCTCGCAGAGGACTTTGCGTACCGTCTCGTCGAAGTCGGCGCGGACGAGCTGCCGAGCGGAGAGGTTCACCGTGATCGTGGGGGCTGGCCCGTCGCCGTTCGCAGAGCACCACCCGGCCGCCTGGCGGCACGCCTCCTCCAGCACCCACACGCCGAGAGGGGCGATGAGCCCGGTCTCCTCGGCCACCGGGATGAACTCCTCCGGCGCCAGGACGCCCCGCTCTGGGTGTTCCCACCGGACGAGGGCCTCGAAGGACTGGACGCGCCGGTCCTCGAGGTGCACCAGCGGCTGATAAAGCAGACGCATGTCTCCCACCTCGATCGCCCGGCCGAGCTCGTTCTCGGTCCTCAGCCGCTTCACCGTCCGGGCCCGCATGTCGTGGTCGAAGAGCTCATAGCGAGCCCGACCGCGCTCCTTCGCCCGGTACACGGCCGCGTCGGCGTTCCGGACAATGCTCTCCGGGCTGTCGGCGGCCCCCTTGGCGATCGCGATCCCCATGCTCGTGGTGACCACCACCTCGCTGGTGTCGAGATGGATCGGCTTGGCCACGGCGTTCGCCAGCCGGTCGGCGATCGTGACCGCATGGTGCTCGCTCTCGATCTGCTCACAGAGGATCACGAACTCGTCGCCGCCGAAACGAGACGCAGTGTCCCCGGGGCGAAGGGCTGCGCGCAGCCGGTCCGCCAGGCGGACGAGCACCCGGTCTCCGACGTCGTGCCCGAAGCTGTCGTTGATCACCTTGAAGCGGTCGAGATCGAGGAACAGCACCGCGACCGAGCTCTCGTGTCGATCGGACCGGGCCAGGGCCTGGCTCAGCTTGTCCATGAACAACATCCGGTTGGCCAGACCCGTGAGCGGCTCGTGCAGGGCTCGGCGAGCCAGCTCCGCCTCGGCAAGCTTGCGCTTGGCGATGTCCTGGGCGCGCTCGGCGACGACGGCGGCGAGAACGAACGACGCGAACGCGGCCGTGGCGTTGAAGACCTGGAGTGTGACCATCCTCTCCATCAGCGTCCCGTCCGCGAAGGGGCCGGTGCCGCTCACCGCCGCCCAGATCGCGATGCCCGACGCGAGGAGCGCAGCCGGTGCGGCCCCTCGTTGCCCGAACCGCCACGCCGCCCACGCGAGGAAGGGGAACACCAGGTACTCGATCTGGAGGCGGCTCTGGAACACGAGGTGGGCGACGACCGCGAGACCGGCGAAGAGGAGGCCGGCCTCCGCCCGGCGACGCCACGTGGTGCCGGATCGAGGTCCGGCCGATCGAAGGCTCAGGAGGAAGGGCGCGACGACGAGGACGCCCATGGCGTCCCCCGTCCACCAGACCGACCAAGTCGGCCAGAACCCGCTCGGAGGGACGGAGCCCGAAAGAACCAGCGTCGTCGTCCCACCGGTCGCGCTGATGGTCATGCTCAGAGCGCCCAGGAGCACGACGGCCATCGCGTCACGCAGCCGGTCGAGCTCCTCCCGGAAGCCGACCTTCTGCAGCAGGGTGGCGGCGATGAGGGGTGCCAGTGTGTTCCCCACGGCGATGGCGCCGGCAGAGAAGAGCGATGGGCCGATGGGGGCGTTCACCAGGAACGCGCCCAGCGCGATCCCCGGCCAGAACTTGCGCCCGAACAACAGCAGGCCCACCAGGGCGATTCCGGTCGGCGGCCAGATCGGCGAGACCTGTCCACCGACGAGTGCCATCCGCAAGCTGAGGGATCCGGCGACGTAGTACACCAGTCCGAGGAGCAACGCCATGGCGAGATCCGCGGACCAGCGGTCTCGCCCTCGGCGGATCCGCGGGACGACATCCCCGCGCCTCGGATCGGGGAGCTGGGACCGACCGGGCGGCGCAACCGCCTCGCCGCCGGACCCTAGAGGGATCCGTGCCCGGACCGGGGAGGGCTCCTTCCCGGCATATGAAGACGACATCGCTCCTCCGTTCGACCCAAGGTCGGGGAAGTCGTGCGGGAAGGCCCGAGCCGAACGTCGCGGCCAACCTACGTGAGACGGCGAACCCGAACAAGGGCCGTTCGGGCATCCCCAATTGGGAGCGGCGACCCCGGCTGTTTGGCCACGCGTGGACTTCGGAAGGCCCTAGGCCGAGCGGGCCACGATCTGCGGACAGGACTACCGGCGCTTCTTCAGGTCGGACAGGATCTCGCGCGCTGCGTTCGCGCCCGGCGCGCCGGTCACGCCGCCGCCGGGGTGCGCACCCGAACCGCACAGGTACAGCCCCTCGATCCCGAACCGGTACCGGGCGTGGCCGAGGAGCGGCCGCCAGGCGAAGAACTGGTCCAGGCCGGGCTCGGCGTGAAGCGGGTGCCCGCCGGACAGCCCGTACTCCCGTTCCAGGTCAGCGGGCGTCAGGACCTGGCGGGCCGTGACCAGGTCGCCGAGCCCGGGCGCGTGCTGCTCCATGGTCTTCACAACGAGGTCCCCCACTCGCTCCCGTTCGGCCTCCCAGTCCCCCTCACGCAGCTGGTGCGGCGTCCACTGCATGATGATGCTCATCACGTGCGTGCCCTCTCGCACGAGAGTCGGGTCCACAAGGGTCGGGACGGTGGCCTCCAGGTACGGCTCGTCGCTCACACGGCCGTACTTCGACGCGTCGAAGGCCATCTCCAGGTAGTCGATGCCCGGGGCGATCACGATCCGGCCCCTCAGCCGTTCGTCCCCGTCGGCACCGGCGAATGCCGGCAGGCCCGACAGCGCGAGGTTCACCTTCGACACCACGCCGGGTGTGCGAATGTTGCCGGCCCGCCACATCAGGTCGGGCCCCGCCACCACGGGGTCGACGAGGGTCGTGATGGTGCGCTTGGGGTCGGCGCTCGAGACGACCACGCGGGCGTGGAGCTCGGAATCGTCCGCCAGCCCCACGCCGACCGCCCGGTGA
>JBOGVH010000009.1:0-9352 GCA_050695235.1 Actinomycetota bacterium | reverse complement strand
CCGGCCCGCGGCGTCGTGGCCCGACGGCGGGACGAGCACCTCGCCCGTCGCGATCACCGGAGACGCGATGCCGACGATGCCTTCCGCCAGTCGCGTGGCCGCCGCCACCAGCGTGGCTCAGGTTCGGCACCAGGGCGTGCTGCTCGGCGCGCTCACGGTCATCAAGCCACCTCTAGAGCCGCTGACGCCCGCCGAGGAGAAGCTGCTCGCCGACCTGGCTTCCCAAGCCGGGCTGGTGCTGCGAAACGTGGCCCTGCTCTCGGATCTTCGTGCGTCGCGCCAGCGGCTCGTCGCGATCCAGGACGAGGAGCGCCGGCGCCTCGAGCGCAACCTTCACGACGGTGCGCAGCAGCAGCTGGTGGCGTTGGCCGTGAAACAACGACTGGTGGGCGAGCTGATCGACAAGGACCCCGACAAGGCCGCATCGATGATCGCCGAGCTCCAAGCGGATACGGCCGATGCGCTGGACACCCTCCGCGACCTTGCCCGGGGCATCTACCCGCAGGTCCTCGGGGACCGGGGACTCACGGCCGCCCTGGAGGCACAGATCCGAAAGACCCCGGTCCCCGTGGACCTCCGACCAGATTCGATCGGTCGCCATGATCAGGAGATCGAGGCCGCGGTGTACTTCTGCTGCCTGGAGGCGCTTCAGAACGTCTCGAAGTACGCGAACGCCTCGAGGGTGGTGGTCCGACTCGAGGTGGACGGACCGTGGCTGACGTTCGGGGTGCAGGACGACGGTGCCGGCTTCGATCCAGCAAAGACCAAGCTCGGAACCGGCCTGCAAGGGATGTCGGACCGGCTGGAGGCGGTGGCCTGGAGATCCGGTCGGAGTCGGGACGGGGAACGACGATCGCCGGCCGGGTCCCCACGGAGCTCTAGGCTACGGTCCGGAGCACCAGAGCGATCATCGTGAAATGGCAAGCGGCGGCGGCCACCATGAACGCGTGCCACACCTCGTGGAACCCGAACGTCGCCGGACTCGGGTCCGGACGCTTGCTGGCGAAGACGATCGCTCCCACCGTGTACAGGAGCCCACCGGTCAGCATCAGCAGGAACTGAGGAAGCGTCATCCCACGCAGGAGCTGTGGGAGCGCGATCGCGGCGAGCCATCCGAGTCCCATGTACAGGATCCCGGTCACCACGTGCAGGCCGTCGATCCTTGCCAGCTTCAGCGCGATGCCCAGAGCGGCCCCGAGCCAGGCGATCGACAGGATCGCGACGGACCAGGGTCCGTGAAGCACGAGGATGCTGATCGGCGTATAGCTCCCGGCGATCAACACGAAGATCATCGAGTGGTCCAGTCGCTTCATGCGGCGGTTCGCCGTGGGCGACCATCGCACCCGGTGGTACGCAGCGCTGGCCCCGAAGGCCGCGGTGAGGCTCAGCGCGTAGATGGCGGCGGCCGCGCGGGAAGCGGCATCCTCAGCCAGGAGCACCAGCACCACGCCGGAGGGGATCGACACGAAGAACGCGACCAGGTGGATCCACCCCCGGAGGAGGGGCCTGACGGGTGGAGTGGCTTCGGGCATCGGCGAGATGGTACCGCCGCTCCAGTGGGGCTCGGCGAGGTGGTGGAATGAGCCCGATGCGACCGAGGTTCCAACACGAAGGCGTGGGCCTTCTTCATGTCGCAGCCTCCCGGATATCGGACGACGGCCACCTATTGGGTCGTCAGCGCGAAGCGGGAAGAGACAAGGCGAAGGCGGCTCGCAACGCTGATCGAGGACTCGGCGCACGGGCGCACTGTCCGGCCGCTGACGTCCCCAGCCAAGAGACGCTGAAGGTGGCCGAGCCCTTGGTTCAGAAGCCGTCGCCGATCCGGTAGCCCACACCGCGGACCGTCTGGATGAACCTCGGCGAACGGCGATCATCTCCGATCTTGCGCCGCAGGCTGGAGACGTGAACGTCCACCACGTGGTCGTCGCCGAACCAGTCCGGACCCCAGACCAGCTCCAGCAGCTCCTGGCGCGTGAACACCACCCCCGGCCGCGCGGTCAAGGTGTCCAGGAGATCGAACTCCAGCCGCGTCAGGTCGGCCTCCACGCCGTCCACGTAGACCTCGCGCGCGTCCGTGTCGATGACGACACGGCCGATGTGCCGTCCCGGTGTGCGCGCAGGCACCGATCGTGGCCGGACGACGTGGGGGACCTCGCCGCCGTCGAGCCATGCGGTCTCCGAGACGACGGCCTCCTCCCCCGCGAGCGTTCGGACCACGTCGAGGGGAAAGTAGCCTCGACCCTGCGCGGCCCAGCGGAGCGCCTCGAGGATCTCCTCGCAGCTCGCCCCCTTCACCACGTAACCGGTCGCGCCGGCGCGGATCATGTCGACGATGGTGGCCCGGTCCTCATGCAGCGAGAGCGCCACCATGTGCGTCCGCGGCGATCGCCAACCGATCCCAAGCGCTGCCCTGACTCCCCCGCCACCGGGCATGCTCACGTCCAGGAGGGCCACGTCGGGTCGAGTCACCCGGGCCACCTCGACCGCCTTCTCGGCGTCCGCGGCCACGCCGGCCAGTTCCAGGCCCGGGTCCGCGTCGACCACGCTGATCAGGATCTCCCGCACCTCAGGCTCGTCGTCGGCGATGAGGACCCGAAGCGGGTTGGGCAAGTACGACTCGTCGGGCGGTTCGCTCTCCGATTCCGCCAACGGCCGGGCCGAACGAGTCTCAATCTCCACCACGGTTCCCACTGAGGCCTCCAATCCGCGCGCGCTCCGCACGGAAGTATCGAGGGCAGCTCTCCCGATTCCCATAGCCCTGGCTGCGGGTTTTCCGTATCGGCCGAATCGGGGAGCCCGTGACGCACGCCGGCCTGGACCGACGCGGGACCTAGGTCCGACGCCAGGGACCCCCCTCGCCGAATCACCCGAAGGTCGGATGCCGAAGATGAACCCGGGGGGCTATGTACTGGTCTAGTGTCTCCCGCCGATACCTGGATACGAGTAGCATGATCGCCCCCGAGATGAGGACCCCATGGATCGCATCAGGGTCTTGATCGCAGACGACGAGCAGTCCGTGCTGGATGTCCTGACCGCCCTCATGGACGCGGAGTCCGACCTCGAGGTCGCGGCCTCGGCCAGGGACGCGGAGACGGCGATCCAGCTGGCCACGCGGGAGCAGCCCGACGTCGCCATCCTCGACGTGCGGATGCCCGGAGGGGGAGGACCCAGGGCGGCCCGGGAGATCCTTCGGAGGTCCCCGGACAGCAGGGTCATCGCGCTCTCGGCCCACGAGGAGATCGACAGCGTCCTCGAGATGCTGCGGGCCGGGGCTCTCGGCTACGTGGTCAAGGGCGACTCCACCGATGCCATCGTCAAGGCCATCCACCGGTCCCTCGACCATCAGGGGACGTTCTCCTCCCAGGTCACCGGCGACATGGCGCACGCGCTGGCAGAGCAGCTGCACATGGTGTCCCAGGGGGCCGAACAGCGGCGGCAGGAGCTGGAGGACCGGATCAGCCGCGTGCTCGACGGCGATGGCGACGAACTCTACATGGCCTACCAGCCCATCTTCGACCTGAGGGACAAGAGGGTCGTGGGGCTGGAGGCACTCGCCCGGTTCACCTCCCCTCCGGATCGGCCGACTGACAGGTGGCTGGCCGAGGCCGAAGCGGTCGGGCGCCTGCTCGAGATGGAGCTGGCGTGCCTTCGCGCCGCGGTCCGTGACCTGGAGCGCCTGCCTGAGGAGGCCTACCTGAGCCTCAACCTCTCTCCCGCGATGGCCATCGCTCCCGAGCTCCACGAGGTGCTCGACGGGCTGCCGGCCGAGCGACTGGTCCTGGAGATGACCGAGCACGCGAGGGTCGATGACTACCAGGCGCTGAAGGCCGCCATCGGCGGCTTCAGGGAGCGAGGGATCCGGCTGGCGATCGACGATGCCGGGGCGGGATTCGCCAGCCTCCGGCACATCGTGTTGCTCCATCCCGACTTCATCAAGCTCGACTTGACGCTGACCCGGGACGTGCACGTGGACGAGACCCGGCGAGCCCTCGTCGCGGCGCTCGTCGCCTTCGGGTCCCAGATCGGGGCCAAGGTGGTGGCCGAAGGCGTGGAGTTCGCCGAGCAACTGGCCACGCTGCGGCAGGCGGGCGTACAGTTCGGACAGGGCTTCTATCTGGCCCGGCCCCAGGCTTTACCCTACGTAGGAACCACGAAGTCAAGTAAAGAGTTGATCTTGGCCGATACAAGAGCTGATGGCTCGGCCCGGGAACGGGCAGCGACCTAGGAACGGCGCAGGAGGAGCTCGATGGGTCAGATCTCCCGGAGGGGACGTCCCACCGTCCGAGGGTGGTTCGCGATTCGGCTCGGAATGGCTGGCCTGATGGTGGTCTCGGCGTTCGTCCTGATGACCGTCCCGGCGGTGGCCTGCCCTGTGACCGACCTCAGCTGCTTGCCGCAAACGGTGGCCGATCCCGTCACAGCCGTCCAGGGCGCGGTGGACCAGACCACCACGACCGTCGAGGAGACGGCTACCACGGTCACGGACACGGTGAACGAGGCGGTGGAGCCCATCACCGACGCGGTCAAGGAGGTCCTCGGACAGGCGCCGGACCCGCTTGACCCCGGCGTGATCGATGATCCCACCGGGATCCTGCCCGACGTCCTTGGCTCGACGGTCACGCAGCCCTCCGGCCCCGGCGCCACGAGGCCCGGCGGAAACGGCAGTGCGACCGGTCCGGGTGTTGTGAAGTCTCGTACCGTCGGTGGCGGTGGCGGCGCCGGTCTCTCGCGCTTCGGCCGTGGACCGGTGATCGGGCCCGTCGCAGCGCCGATCTCCTCGACCTCGGCCGCCTCGCTGACGAACCCGCGCCAAGGGTTGGTCGAGCGGATCAGGTCCCTGGCGATCCAGGCGGCGGAGGCACTCGCCTTCCCGCTGGCGCTCGCGCTGATCGTCCTGCTGTTCGTGGCGGTCCAGAACCGGATCGACCGCAAGGATCCCAAGCTCGCGCTTGCCCCGGTCGCGCCCGATCTCCTGAGGTTCGAATGAAACTGGCTCGGCCACGAGCGCGCTCGCGGCCCGAGCCCGGCGAGCTGGTGTCGCTCCAGGAGCGCGTCGGCTCCCTGAGTCTCATGCGGGCCGGCTTCGCCTTCGCCGTCCTCGCTGTCGGTTTCGTGGCCCCGGACGTGCGCGGCGTGTCGATGGGTCTCCTGGCACTGGTCACCTGCGCGTACATGGTGCCGGCGCTCGCCTTGCCTCTCGCCATCAGAAGGCTCTCGCGACAGCCCGCGGTGCTCCTGTCCGGCGTGCTGCTCCTGTTCGACGGCGTGTACCTCACGTGGGTCACGTACGCGACCGGAGGCGTCCAGAGCCCCCTCCGCTTCCTGCTGTTCGCGCACGTCGTGGCGGTCACGTTGATCGCGTCGTCCCGGACCGGCTTGAAGGTCGCCGCATGGAACTCGCTCCTGCTCCTGGTGGTGCTGTACGCGCAGGCGGCGTGGCCGGAGATCATCGAGACGAAGGAGACGCTCGTCTCGGCCCTCCCGGGCGAAGGCGAGCATTTCCGCCTGTTCGCCATGCTGAACGTGGTCGCGCTGTGGGCGGTTGCCCTTGTGACCGCGGCGTTCTCCTCGGTCAACGAGCGCGAGCTCCGGGCCCAGAAGGTCGACCTGCACCAGTTGTCGGCGATGGTGCGGGAGATCGATGCGCGGACCGACGCCTCCGACATCCCGAACATCCTGCTGGACAAGCTGTCCGCAGTCTTCGGGTTCACTCGGGGGGTCATCCTGGCGTCCCCCGAGCTGGATCTCGCCGTGCTGGCGTACCGAGGGGATGCCGAGCCTCCGCTGATCGTGCCGGGTTTGGACCCCGTGATGGAGCGAGCGTGGAAGCATCGGCGGACCCAGCTGGTCAACCTCGATCCCGGCGTCGATCGACGCCTGGGGGCACTGTTCCCCTTCGCCGGGCGCCTGGTCGTCGTGCCGCTGTTCCTGGACCGGGGGCAGCGGCTCGGGATCCTCGCGTTGGAGAACCCCGCGAACACCGATCGGATCAAGCGCTGGACGGTCACCGTGATCGAGCAGTTCGCCGCCCATGCCGCGATGGCCATGCAGAACGCCTGGCTCCTGGACGAGATCCGGCACCGGCTGGAGGAGAATCGGGCGCTCCAGCGGGAGCTGATGGCGGAGAAGATGTCGCTGGAAGTGGCCGTGGACGCACGGACCACGGAGCTCTCCGACAGCCTTCGGAGCCTGCGGCTGGTGGAGGACGCCCGCCGGAAGCTCGTGGGCCAGTTGGTGCATGCCCAGGAGGAGGAGCGGGTTCGGATCGCCGAGGACATCCACGACGATCCGGTTCAGAAGGTCGTGGCCGCCAGTATGCGGCTCCAGCTCATCCGCAAGCAGGTGCAGGACCCGGACGTCCGCGCGTCCCTGGACAAGCTCCTTGAATCCATCCGGGCCTCGATCTTCAGCCTGCGGCACATGATCTTCGAGCTGCACCCCTCCGTCCTCGAGCACGAGGGGTTGGCGCCGGCCCTGCGAGAGCACATGGCCAAGCTCGAGAGCGAGCTGGAGTTCGAGCTCCAGGACGACTTCGAGGAGCAACCCTCGGGCGAGACCCGGGTCCTGTTGTTCCGCATCGCGCAGGAGGCCTTGGGGAACGTGCTCAAGCACGCCAGGGCTCAGAGGGTCGAGGTTCACCTGAGCCAGGACGACGGTGGATTCAAGGTGGAGATCCGCGACGACGGGGTCGGGTTTACCCCCCCGCAGCGGCTGAGCTCGGCCCCCGGACACCTCGGCCTGTCGTCCATGCGCGAGCGGGCCGAGCTGGCCGGTGGGTGGTGCCAGGTGCACAGCCTCCCCGACTGCGGAACGACCGTGCAGTTCTGGCTCCCCGCGACCGGCCCCACGACAGTGGGCCAGATCGAGCTCGAGGACGCCGACCGATCGTCTGATGAGCACCTGGGGGCCACCGCTTCCTGAGATCAGAACCAGGTTCAGAGGCCGGGGCCGGTGAGGCGGAGATCGCCGTGCTTGGTCAGCACGAAGACCTGCCAGTTGTAGTACGCGTAGAACGTCCTGGGGTCGCGGGTCATCTGACGGGCGTAGCGCATCACGGCGTCGACGTACTCCGGCACCGGGTTGTAGTGATAGAGCGCGACCCGGTAGTTCCCCGGCGCGCCCGAGGCGTGCAGGTAGTTCGCCGCCCCGAGGATCGCATCGTGTGGGTCGTGCACGTCGCCCCCGAGGCCATAGGCGGCCCACGTCGAGGGGATGAACTGCATGGGACCCTGCGCGCCGGCTGAGCTCGCCGACACCACCCGTCCGAACTTGGACTCCGTGTAGTTTCCCAAACGTACCCCATGCCCTACATCCCGGCCTCCGGCGGGCGCCAGTCACCTCACATTGTTGACGTACCTGCGCCGGACGTGAAGGGAATGCAGCAGGACTGTTGCGGGGGTGTTGCGGGAATGCGGTATGGGTGCGGCATGGGTATTGGTGCGGCAGGTGGAGTCCGTCTCGAGGTCCTACGGTGGCTTCCCCACGCCAACGGTAGCTCTGCTGCGCTCACGTGCGATGAGGGCATCCTACACCGCGTGAGCAGCGGATTCGTCAATGGACTTCACGGATCGGTGAGGGGCTTACCCCCTACGAAGGTCGAGGGGAGAGGCCACGGGATCCTGACGACAGAGCCGAGGTCCTGAGCGCAAGATCAACGACGGCGATCGTCCGACCATTCGCCCTCGGCCGAAGGTCGTACGACGGCTGGTTCCCCATTCGTCCGATTGCTCGGCGAGCATCCCGCTCCTACCCTCGAGAACGTGGAAACTAGAAGTTTCCCAATGAGACGAGGCGTGTTGCTGACCGCGCTCGCGATCGTCGCACTCTCGTCGAGCCTCTCGGTCGCGCCGATCGCACACGCCGCGTTCCCCGGGCAGAACGGTCGGATCGCCTACGTGACGACGGTGGGCGACCACAAGGTCATCGAGACGGTCGACGCTCAAGGCGCGGACCGTCAACCGTTGATCGACCTCGGCAGCGGCCGCGACGCCATCGATCCGGCGTGGTCGCACGACGGGCTCAAGATCGCCTTCGCGGGGCAGCAGTGGGCCGGAGGGCCGTTCGTGATCTACACGGCGAACGCCGATGGAACGGGGTCGCCGCAACAAGTCACGACGGAAGGATGGTCCGGTTGGGTCTCGGACACCGACCCGGCGTGGATGCCTACCGGCGGGTTCATCGCGTTCGTCCGGACGTTCGTCGACGACACGTCCCAAATCTGGTGGGTTGATCTTGCGAGGGGCTCGATGGCGGGCGGCTCCTTGTATGGCCTCGATGCGAGGGAGCCCGCCTGGTCGCCCGACGGCGGGCGGATCGCCTTCATCGTGAGAGAGCACACGTGCGTCCAACCGCCCTGTCGCTGGGGCATCCTCGTCCAGGACGTCTATCGAGCCGAGTACACCTCTCTATACGACCCCTATTTCGGCGACTACGACTGGCATCATCCCGACTGGTCGCCCGACGGCACGAGGATCGTCGCCCGGTTCGGCGAGGACGAGGCCCCGCTTCACGTCTCCGGTGTCCGAGTGTTCGACGTCGCCTCCGGGCATGCCCTCGACGGCCCACTGACGCCGTGCCACATCATGACGGAGCCGTCGTTCTCCCCCGACGGCCGATGGGTGCTCGTCACGGCGACGCCCATAGCCGATCCCGCCAGCGGCGAGCTCGGGGAGCCGAACCTCTGCGCCATCCGGACCGACAACAGCGAGACGTACCTCCTCGACGGAGCCGCTCCACGAAGCGACGCTACATGGGGTGCGGTTCCAGACTCGGAGCCACCGCCGCCGTCGGAGACACCACCCCCTCCGCCGCCGGACACCTCGCCGCCGACCATCGAGTTCCGGCCAGAGCCTTCGTCCACCGAGTGGATGGCCCCCAGCTGGGGCGGGTCCGTCTACGTCTTTGCCACCGATGGCCGACCGTGGCCGTCCATCGAGTGCACCGACAACGGCTCGTGGCTGCCCCTGACCACATGGACCACCTGGCGGGTGGGATCCTCGGTGAAGGGGGTCGCCACGCTCCCCGAGGGCAGGAACGACCTCGAATGCACGGCGAGGGACTCTGCGGGAAACTCGGTCACGGCATCGGGGACGTACCTGGTCGATCTGCCGCCGACGATCGAGAGCGTCACGGTTTCGCCTGCGGTGGCCCGGGTGGGCGACGAGGTCTCGGTATCGGCGGTCGTGAGCGACGCAGGCTCAGGCGTGCAGTCGGTGGATTTCGCGGTCAACGGCACCACGTCGGGCGCCGTGGCGAGCGGAGAGATGTCGGCGTCCGGATCGATGTTCACGGCATCGTTCGTCCCAGCATCGCCGGACCTCTTCGAGGTTCACGTGTCGGCTCGCGACAAGTC
>JBOGVH010000008.1:0-1773 GCA_050695235.1 Actinomycetota bacterium | reverse complement strand
CCTCGGACGTGGTGACGGTGAGTCCCAACGCGGCGGCGCCGCCGCCGTCGGCCGCCGCCGCAGAGCTCGGGTTGGTCCCCGGGGAGCGGATCTCGATCCAGGACCTGCTCAAGGCCCTGCAGTTGCAGTCGGCGAACGATGCCGCCGTGGCGCTGGCGGAACATGTCGCCGGCTCGGTCGAGGCGTTCGTCGACGAGATGAACGCCGAGGCTCGCCGGCTGCATCTTGCCGACACGCGGTTCGCCTCGCCGAACGGACTCGATGACTCCGGGTACTCGAGCGCGGGCGACCTTGTCGTGCTGACCGGGGCGGCGTTCGAGAGCCCGCTGTTCGCCTCGATCGTCCGGACGAAGTTCCATCGCATCCCCTCACCGTCGGGCAGGCCTCGGATGATCCAGAACCGCAACGTCCTGCTGTGGCTGTATCCGGGTGCCGTCGGAGTCAAGACCGGTTTCACCACGCCCGCTGGGTTCTGCGTCGTGGCCGCCGCGACCCGGGATGGGCTTCGCCTGGTGGTCGTGATCCTCGGCGAGCCGGGAGAGCCGTTCTCCGACGCGGCCGCGGTCCTCGATTACGGCTTCGGGTCCTTCGAGTGGCGCGAGCTGGTGGCCGGTGGACAGGGCTTTGGGTCGATCGCCATCGGCGAGCGGGACGTTCCGGTCTCGGCCGGCAGGGGGCTGACCGGGCTCGTCCCGGTGGGTGCCCGGATTCAGCGGGTTGTCACCATGCTTCCCGACGTCGCGTTCCCCCCGGCAATGGGGGAGCGAGTGGGCTACGTGAAGGTGTCCGCGCCGAACCTACCGCTCGGACGGGTGCCGCTCGTGGTGAGTGCCTTGCCCGGTCCGCCTCCGGCCGAGCCCGGGCCATGGTGGCGCCGGGCGGCCTCGGCGGTCGTGCAGACCGTCTCGAGCGTGCTGTCGTCCTTGTTCGGGTGACCCTCTGTTACCATCCGGCCGGATGTCGAAGGACGCGACCGTCTTGTTCGGACGCGAGGACATCCGCCGGCGGATCGAGGAGCTGGGCCGCGACATCACCGTGGACTACGAGGGACGCGCTCCCGTCCTGATCTCGGTCCTGAAGGGCGGCTCGGTGTTCCTCGCCGACCTCATGCGCCGCGTCCACCTCCCGATCGCGATCGACTACATGTCGATCTCCCGGTATGAGGGGGCGGCGGAATCGATGGGCCGGGTCCGCATCGTGAAGGACCTGGAGGCGGACATCGGCGGACGCGACGTCCTGATCGTCGAAGACATCGTCGACACCGGGCTCACGCTCTCATACCTGATCACGGTCCTGGAATCGCGGCAGCCTGCCTCGGTGGAGGTGTGTACGCTTCTGGACAAGTCCGTGCGTCGCATCACGCCCCTTCCCATCCGGTACGTGGGGTTCGATTGCCCCGATGTGTTCGTGGTGGGATACGGCCTCGACTTCCAGGAACGATACCGGAACCTGCCCGATATCCTTGCCGTGCAAGACTTGTCGGCGCTCTCGGCGGACCCGGACCTCCTCGTCCCGTACCTCACCGGTGTCCCGGGGGCAGTGCCTGCACCTGACACCGGTCGCGACCATGCCACCTAGGTTGTCGGCGGGGGAGGGGAGGGCTAGATTCCCTGATGAGGCCATGATCGAGATGTCGCTTGCGGGGGTGCGGATTGAGCTGCCGACGAACCAGCCCATCGTCCTCCTGCGAGAGGCCGAAGGCGAGCGCTTCCTCCCCTTCTGGATCGGACAGGCCGAGGCCGCCGCCATCGCCCTGGCGCTCCAGGGCGTGGT
>JBOGVH010000007.1:0-4493 GCA_050695235.1 Actinomycetota bacterium | reverse complement strand
ACCCAGGATCGTCTCCACGCTGTCCCTACCCCGCCGGAGCTGCGCCCTGAGGTCGGGCGACAGCCCACCGGACGAGAGGGAGGGAAGGTTGGGCGCCGCGAACGGGAGCGTCGACAGCTCCACCTCGGGCGCACCGACGATCTGCCGCAGGTCGGCGATGGCCTTGGCCGCGGCGGTCGCACCGCCCGTGCCCTTCTTGACCTGCCGGCGCTCTCCCCCGTCGATCACCGCGTAGCCGGCGCGCATCCGGGTCAGGTCGGTGAGGAGCACCGGGGACACCGCGATATCGACGGGGGTCTCCGCCCGGTCCTGCGTCATAGCCAGCAGGGCCCGGATCTCCCCCGCCAGGCGCCCGCCCTGCGCGAGGTCCGTCTCCAGCGAGGTCGACGTGAAGACGCCGTTGGGGTCGAACGACACCGGCTCATGCAGGACGAAGGTCCAGACCAGGCGGAGCGGCGTCTGGGGCTGCCGAACCAGGAAGATCACCGGGGTCCGGAGAGCGGCGAGCGAGGTGAACCCGGTTCGGAGGTCGATCTTCAGTGGGTAGATCAGCGACTCGGTCGTGCTGATCAGATCGGACTCGAGCGTCATCCGAACGGTGAACACTCGGGATCCGCCGGGCTCGATCGTCCCTTCCTGGACGATGGTGCTCCCTCCGATGGACACCGCGCTCTCGGGATCGGTGGTCAGCGAGTCCTCGAAATCGGTGCGGGTGAACACCGGACTCCACAGTGTCCATCCCACGGACAGGTCGGTCAGCGGCTGGTCGCTCAGGTTCTGAGCCCTGACCCTGATCTCGAGCGTTCGCTCGATCGTGGAGTTCCACGGGGTCTGGGCGACCAACGTCAAGCGGACGGCAGGCTCCTGCGCGACCGACTCCGGGACCGGGAGCAGGAGGAGCGCGAAGGCGACGAGGAGGAGCCCGGCGAAGCGAGGCATGGTGAGCGGGCTCATCCTACCCGTGGCCACGGAGCAGGGACGCCAACTCCCGAGCGCCGTAGAGGACCGAGATGGCCAGCAGGAACGCGCCGACGGCCACCCGGAGGGTCCCCTCCTTCGCGCCGAGCGCGATCTTGGCCCCCACCCATGCCCCGGGGACGACCCCCGCCGTGAGGACCAGGAAGATCAGCCAGTCGATGTGCCCCAAGGCTGCATGCACGATGGTGCCGGGGACGACGAGGGCGGAGATCGTCACCAGCGAGGTTCCCAGGGCCCGCTTGAGGGGCATGCCGATCAACGTGGTGAATGCGGGGACCATGATGACGCCCCCCCCGATCCCGAGCAGGCCCGAGACGAAGCCGGCGACCAGGCCGATGGCCGCGTACTTCCAACCGGGCGTCATCCCCAGCTTCCAGGGGACGCTGGGCCGCCGGCCCCGGACGACCTCCACTCCGGTCCAGCCGATGAGGGCCGAGGTGATGACCAGGAGCAGGTGGGCGTTCACCACCTCGGTGAGGACCGCTCCTGCGATGGCTCCGGCGATCCCCGGTCCGACCGCCCACCGGAAGGCGCGGGAGCTCACCTCCCCGGCCCGCCCATAGGTGATCGCGCCGACGACCGAGGTGGGGAATATCACGGGAAGCGGCGTCGCCACGGCCTGGATGGCCGTGCCGCCCAGCAGGACGTTGATGGCCGGCGTCGTCACGGATCCGCCACCGACGCCGAACAGACCGGACCCCACGCCGGCCACGAACCCGACGAGGACGCCGATGATCGCCTGGACCGGCGTCATGCGAGGCGCTCGGCCGCCCGCTGGAGTACCTCGCGCTCTCCCTTGTACGTTGCGCGACGAAGCGTGACCGAGAAGGGGAACCATCGAACGTCCTCCATCTCGTGGTCGTGCCGTGAGACGTCGCCCCCCGTCGCGCGCATCAGGAAGAAGTGGACGGCCTTTCGGATCCGCACGCCCTCCCAGACGTAGAAGTAGCGGATCTCTCCGAGGGAGGCCTCGACCGTGGCCTCCAGACCGGTCTCCTCCTGGACCTCACGGACCGCCGTTTGCTCCGGGGACTCGTCCGGCTCGACCAGGCCCTTGGGCAGGCCCCATGCCAGATCGCCCCGTCGGGTCCGCCGGGCCGCCAGGACGACCTCGATGCCCTCGTCCGAACGGCGGTAAACCACGCCACCCGCGGAGACCTCGCTTCGAGTTCTCACCGCCGACCGCGCCGAGGACCCAACCTATACTTGCCCCCCGTGGTCGATCGCCTCATCGAACTCCTGCGTCCGTACCTCTCGGCGCCCTGGGGATACGCGATCGTTGGTGCGGCCACGTTCCTCGAGAACTCGGTGGGGGCGGGGGTCATCGTTCCCGGCGAGACCCTCGTCATCATCGGCGGATTCTATGCGCGCCTCGGCGAGCTCTCGCTTCCGTGGGTGGCCGTTGCCGCGTGCGTCGGCGCCATCCTGGGGGACAACGTCGGCTACCTGATCGGCCGGCGGTTCGGTCGAGGGTTCCTGGAGCGCCACGGGCGCCGGCTGTTCATCACGCCCGAACGCCTGGAGCGGGCCGACCGGTATTACCGGAGCCACGGGGGAAAGACCGTGTTCCTGGGCCGGTTCATCCCGTTCGTGCGGAGTGCCGGGTTCCTCCTGGCCGGGGTGGCGCACATGCGGTGGCGGAGGTTCCTCTTGTACGACGTCGCCGGCTCGGTGGTGTGGGGGATCGGGAACGCCCTCCTCGGCTACCTCATCGGTGCCTCGTACGAGCGGTGGAAGGGGTATGTCACGCCGGTCGGAGTGGGCATCCTGGTGCTCCTGGTCGCGTTCATCCTGGGGACCCGGTGGTGGGGCCGCCGCCGGGTGGCCCGCCGCGAGGTGGCCGAACGCCGGGAGGCCGGCCAGGCAGTGGGGCCCGACGTGGCCGCGGACCTCAAGGTGGACGGGAGGCCCGCCGACGACTGATTGGGGATGGACATCGCCGAGCTGCTCCGCTTCGCCGTCGAGATGGGCGCGAGCGACCTTCACCTCAAGGCGGGCAACGTCCCGTTCATCCGTGTGGATGGCTCGCTCCGGCCGACCAGCTTCGAGTCGCTGACGGCGATCGAGAGCCAGACGTTCGCTGCGCAGCTGATGCCCGACCACAAGATGCGGGAGTTCGCCGCCACGAACGAAGCGGACTTCGGCTACACGCTGCCCGGCGTGGGGCGGTTCCGGGTGAACGCGTTCCGCCAGCGGGGGAACGTGGGCCTGGCCATCCGGCGGGTTCGTGCTGAGGTGCCCACGTTCGAGGAGCTGCTCCTTCCGCCGGTGATGAAGGACCTGTCCGACTCGAGCCGCGGGCTCGTCCTGCTGACCGGTCCCACGGGGACGGGCAAGACCACCACGATCGCCGCGGTCATCGGCCACATCAACCGGACCCGGCGCGCGCACATCGTGACCATCGAGGACCCCATCGAGGTGGTCCACGAGGACGACCTCTCGATCATCCAGCAGCGCGAGATCGGCCTCGACACCGAGTCGTATGCGAACGCGCTCCGCCACGTCATCCGCCAGGATCCGGATGTCGTGTTCATCGGCGAGATCCGCGACCCCGAGTCGGCCCTGTCCGCCATCCAGGCGGCGGAGACCGGCCATCTGGTCATCACCACGATGCACACGATCGACGCTACCGAGACGATCAACCGGCTCCTCGACCTGTTCCCGCCGCAGCAGCAGCGGGAAGTGCGCACCTCGTTCGCGGGCGCGCTCCGCGGCATCGTGTCGCAACGCCTCGTCCCTCGGGCCGACGGAAAGGGGCGAGTTCCCGCCGTCGAGGTCATGGTCGCCACCGGCCGGGTCTACGACCGGATCATCGACCCGGAGTCCACGATCCAGATCCGCGACGTCATCGCCGAGGGCACGTACTACGGTATGCAGACCTTCGACCAAGCCCTGGTGCAGATGGTGAAAGATGGCCTCATCGCCGAGGACGACGGACGCAGGGCCTCTACCACCCCGCACGACTTCAACCTCGCGCTCCGCGGCGTGATGACTCGTGGGACCCCGCAGCTGATCTAGGCCTCCGGCTCGCCCGCCGCTCGACGGGCTGCGCGCTCGAACGGGTGGCGGCGGTACCCGAACGGTACCGCGAGCACGAAGTACGCGGGGATGAACAGCGGGCCCCACGCCATGTACTGGCGGACGTGGTGGCGTTCGTGAGCGAGGAGCCGCCCCTCCAGGGGCGTCGCCGACAGGACCACGAACCCGATGGTCATCGCGGAGCGGCCGAGCCTGGGCATCACGGACGTGAGCCCCCGCGGGACGCGATCGAAGACGACCAGACCGTGTCGCACACGTGGGCGCTGGAACGTCAGAGCGCCCAGCACCAAACCGAGCAGCGTGTTCGGCAACGTCCACACGAACCCGAGCCACATGGCCACGGCTGCACCGTACCGCGGCGGCCGGCGCAGGCGCCGGGGGTAAGGTTGGAACATCGTGACCACCCTCGAGATCGAACCGCTCGCGAAGGAGCTCGGCGACCGATTCCAGGCGGCCGGGCACGAGCTGTACCTCGT
>JBOGVH010000006.1:0-2144 GCA_050695235.1 Actinomycetota bacterium | reverse complement strand
CCGCGAGGCCGCGTCTTCTTCGGCGGGTCCTCGACATCGATCCGCCCGCCCTGCGACAGGTGGACCAGGAGTCGGGGGCCCGCGAACTCGAAGACGAGGTACTTGCCCCGTCGGCCCAGGCGCTCGAGCGTCGCGCCGACGAGCGACTCCGGACGCGGCGACACCGTTTTCAGTGAGGAGAACTGGAGCACCGCCGCACCGGCGAACCGCGCGCCGGCGACGGCGGCGTCGAGTCGCTCGGCAAGCGCTTGCACTTCGGGAAGCTCGGGCACGGTCTCAGTTCCGGGCGACGGCCCGCCGGATGATGCCGATGCACTCGTCGATGCGATCGCGGTGGGTTCGATGCGACAGGATGCAGGCCCGGATGGTGAACCGGTCCTGGAGGATCGTGCTCGACATGAACACCCGGCCCGACGCGTTGATCCGCTCCAGCAGCCGCTTGTTGGCCTCGTCGTCGCCGTCCACGAGACGGAACGGGACCACCGTCAGCTCCGGCTCCCACGGAAGCTCCAGTTCCGGAATGCCATGCACGCCGTCGTAGAGGACGCGGGCCAGGTCCAGCTTCTCATCGAGGGCCTCTCGGAACGCCGACACGCCGTGGAGCTTGAGGGGGAACCAGACGCGGAGGCCCCGGAAATCCCGCGAGAGTTCGGGCGAGTACTCGGAGAAGTTCGGGATCTCGTCCTCTGCCGCCGTGTCCTGGAGGTAGGCGGCCCCGGTGAAGTGGGCCTCGCGCAGGCGGGCCCCCTCACGAACGACCAGCGATCCGGTGCCGTAGGGAAGGAACATCCCCTTGTGAGGATCGAGCGTGATCGAGTCGGCACGCTCGATGCCGCGGAACTTCGTCCGGCCCCGCTCGGTGAGCTGGAAGAAGCCCCCGTACGCGGCGTCCGCGTGGAGCCACAAGCCTTCGTCGGCCGCCAGGTCGGCGATCTCGGTGAGCCGGTCCACGGCCCCGGTGTTGGTCGTGCCGGCCGAGGCGACCACCATGAACGGCTGGAGGCCGGCGCCCCGGTCGTCCCGGACCATGGCCCGCAGCCGATCGACGTCCATCCTGAGCTGCGGCGTTGCCGGGACGACCCGGATGTTCCGGGGTCCGAAACCAGCCAGCGCGGCGGCCTTGTTCACCGATGCATGGACTTGATCCGAGACGTAGAGCGTGCCGTTGAGGAAGTCCTCGGGGAGCTGGGCCCTGCGGGCCGCCACGATGGCCGAGAAGTTCGCCATCGATCCGCCCGAGGTGAGGATGCCGCGAGACTCGTCCGGATAGCCGAACAGGTCGCACAGCCACCGGACGACGTTGTTCTCGATCTGAGCCACGACGGGCGCCGCCGACCACAGGTTCACGAACCGGTTGATCCCGGTGGCCAGGAAGTCGGCGACCGTTGCCGTGAACAGCCCGCCACCGGGGATGAACGGGAGGTACCCGGGACCGGTCGTGCCGTAGGCCTTCGCCGTCGCGAGCTCGATGGTCTCCATGAGCGGCTTGAACTCGCCGCCCTCCTCGGGCGGCGACTCGCGGACCGTCCGGGCGGCCTCGAGCCCGCCGGGCTCGCCACCGGCAGGGAGGTCGGGCTGCCGGCCGAGGAACTCGATGAGGTAGGCCAGCGCCACCTCGCCCATCTCCTGCATCTGCTCGGGCGGGGGGTCGAGCGGCACCATACGGCTCATCCTACGGGTGGGGGCCGCCGGTCAGGCCCGGCGTGCAGGCGTCACCGCGTCCAGGAGCTTCCGGGACGCCTCGGCAACGTCCGCCACGGCAGCATCGAACGCCTCGGCATTCCGCTGCGAGGGCACGCGGTAGCCGCTGACCTTTCGCACGAACTGGAGCGCGGCCTCGCGGATCTCCTCCTCGGTGGCGGGACCGTCCTCGGTGCGCAGCTTCTTGATGCTTCGGCACATGCGATCGATGGTACCGGCTCCTTGCGTGTGGCCCGGGCCGGTCCTACACTGCTCGAACACATGTTCGATGCACTTGAACGCCTCAATCCATCCCAGCGCGAGGCGGTCGAGCACCTCGGCGGCCCCCTGCTGGTCGTCGCCGGCGCCGGCAGCGGGAAGACATGGACCCTGGCCTGCCGGGTGGCCAGATTGGTCGAACGGGGCGTCCTCCCCGAACGGATCCTGCTGCTCACGTTCACCCG
>JBOGVH010000005.1:0-4483 GCA_050695235.1 Actinomycetota bacterium | reverse complement strand
GCACGGGACGCCGCGGCACGCAGCGTGTCTGCGCGCCGTCGTTCGATCCCCAGCGGATGGAACGCCGGATAGGGGGTCCCGGCCAGGGTGTCCGGCGAGGGTGGCAGCCGCAGGCCCGCCGGACCCGGCGCCGGCTCGCCGAAAGCGCGAACGAGGTTCCGGTACGTCGTGAACGCCTCCGCCCCCGGCACCTTCTGTTCCAGGATCGTGGGGGCCAGGGTCTCGAACACGGCCCGGGACCTCGGAATCCGCAGACCCGGCATCCGACGGTGCAGGTCGCGGACGATGCCGGGAGCCGGATCGAACGCATCTACCGGATCACGCCAGCCGAGGAGCTCCGGTGCCGCATCGAGCGCCCACTCCTTCCCGGGGCCCCATGCCTCTGCACGGATCGCCCCATCGGCCGAGACGAAGCGCGTCGTGGCCGGACCGAGCGGGGTTCGGGTCGCCCGCCACCACGAGCCGTCGCGGTCCCACCGGATACACGGATGAGGCTTCCCGAAGCCGAGGATCCCGAGCGTCAGCCCCAGGTCGACGGGCAGTGGCGGCCGCAGCATCGTTCGCAGCGGTTCCATCGGTTCACCCACGGCCGCATCCGATCCCGTCGGTCATCGGTTGAGCATCCTGCCACACGTCCACCGGCGGAGCAGAATCTCCTCGTGCTCCTCGACGAGATCGCGCGGACGTCGGCGGCGGTTGGGCAGACGCGGTCGCGGCTGGCCAAGATCGACCTCCTGGCCGCCACCCTTCGTCGTCTCGATACAGACGAGCTCCCGATCGCGGTCGCCTATCTCTCGGGTGTCCTGCCGCAGGGGACGGTGGGCGTGGGGTGGGCCTCGCTTCGCCACCTGCCGCCCCCCGCCACTCTCCCGCCCACGCTCGAGCTCCGTGAGGTACACGCCGCCCTCGACCGGATCACCGCGGCCAGTGGGAAGGGCTCGCAGGCCGCACGGCGGGGCGAGCTCACGGAACTGTTCGCTCGAACGACGGAGCAGGAGCGACGGTTCCTGCTCGGCCTCCTCTCTGGCGAGATCCGGCAAGGCGCGCTGGAGGGGATCATGGTCGAGGCGGTTGCCAGGGCCGCCAACGTGCCCGCATCGGAGGTCCGCCGGGCCCTGATGGTCGCGGGGGACCTCGGCATCGTGGCGGCGGCATCCGTGGCCGGCGGCACCCAAGGTCTCGCCGGGTTCAGGCTCACCGTCTTGCGGCCGATCCAGCCGATGCTGGCGCAGACCGCTTCCGATCTCACGGACGCGTTGGCCCGGATCCATCCCGCCGTCGTCGAGTGGAAGCTCGACGGCGCTCGTCTCCAGGTGCACCGGCTCGACGGCGAGGTCCGGGCGTTCACCCGCACCCTGGCGGACATCACCGATCGGGTGCCGGAGGTGGTCGAGGCTGTTCGCGAGCTGCCGGTCGACGCGCTGATCCTGGACGGGGAGGCCATCGCACTCCGTCCGAACGGGCGCCCGCATCCGTTCCAGATGACGATGAGCCGGTTCGGAAGCCGACTGGACGTGCCGGAGCTTCGCCGGACCGTTCCCCTCTCATCCTTCTTCTTCGACGTCCTGCATCTGGACGGCGACGACCTCATCGACCGCCCCACTCGGGAACGGATCGCCGCCCTCGATGCTCGCATCCCCGGAGAGCTGCGGGTACCGAGGATCGTGACGGCCGACCCGGAGGACGCCGACCGGTTCCTGGACGACGCGCTCGAGCGCGGCCACGAGGGGGTGATGGTCAAGGCGCCCGATGCCCCCTACGAGGCCGGCCGGCGGGGAGCGAGCTGGCTGAAGGTCAAGCGAGCGCACACGCTCGACCTCGTGGTGCTGGCCGTGGAATGGGGACACGGGCGGCGGCAGGGCTGGCTCAGCAACCTCCACCTGGGAGCCCGCGACCCCGCAACCGGCGACTACGTGATGCTGGGAAAGACGTTCAAGGGCATGACCGACGAGATGCTCGCGTGGCAGACCGAGCGGTTCCTCCAGCTCGAGACCCGCCGAGACGACTTCACGGTCCACGTGCGACCCGAGCTGGTCGTGGAGGTCGCCTTCGACGGGGTGCAGCGCAGCCCCAGGTACCCAGCAGGCCTGGCATTGCGATTCGCCCGGGTGAAGGGCTACCGCCCGGACAAACGTCCGGAAGACGCCGACACGATCGAGACCGTGCGGGCGATCCACGAGGGACGGTAGGACCGCTTCAGACCCGAACCACCGGGACGTCCACCAGGTGCTCGGCGACGAACCAGACCTGGAGCTCGTTCGTCCGCAGCACGTCGCTCATCAGCAGGTCATTGGTCCCGTCGTCGCGGCTGTCCGCCGTCTTCGTGATGGCCTCGCGAACCTTCTCGATGATGATCTCGTGGGCCTCGAGGAGCCGGGACAGCATGGCGGGCACTTCCTCCGCGCCATCCGGAGCGCGTGGGACGGTGGTGATCTCAGCAGCGAGGCGCGGGTCGCCCACGGCCACACCGCCGAGCGTCTGCACGCGCTCCCCGAGCAGGTCGATCAGCTTGAGTTGCTCGTCCGCATGCTTGTCGAGCAGCAGGTGGAGCTGGAAGAACGTCGGGCCTCGGACCAGCCAGTGATGCTTCTTGTACAGCGCGTACAGGATCATCGAATCCGAGAGGATCTGGTTCAGGAGCTGGACGCTCTCCAGGCGGGCCTCGAAGTCGAGCGCGAGGGGGAACAGCCGCATCTTCCCGAACTCCTGGACCTCCACGCCGTGCTGGTGGAACAGTGGCTGGCTGCCGACCCGGCGATCTCCGTCCGCCATCCCGAACGGGTCGCTCTGCGTCTCCTTGGCCATACTTCCTCCTTCCCGCACCGACCCACACGCAGACTGGGGTGGTCCGTCGCCTGTCCGGTGCCGGCATCGATGGTAGTCCAGCCCGCCCGGCAGCGTCCCGGACGCTACCGGGCTGCCGACCCGCCCCCGTCCGAGCGCCGCCCCTGGACCTCGACGTCGATCCGCTCCTCGGGCCGCCGGCCCTCCTGCTTCGCGTAGCGGGTCAGGGCCTGAACGTCGGCGTCGGTGAACGGCGGCTGCACCAGGCCCCTCGGCCACAGGTGCCGCTTCCGAACCACGTTGACCTCGGCGGCGAGCAGCGTGACCTGGGCACCGATGAAGATCCAGGCGAGCAATCCGATGACCACGGCGAACGTCCCGTACACCTCGCCTGCCCCCTGGAGCTGGCGGCTCACGTAGTACCCGCCCAGGGCCTGGATGAACGTCCAGGCCACCGATCCCGCCGCGGCGCCCGGCAGCACATCCCCCCAGGTGAGGTTCTCGCTGGTAAGGATGCGGAACGCCAGGAGGAAGAGGAACAGGTTCGTAACCAGCGACACGGCCAGACCGAGGATCACCAACCACCTTTGACCGCTCCCACCGCCGACCGTTCCCGCCGCGGCGGAGGCCAGGGTCAGCACGCCCAGCACCCCGAGCATGATCACCGCCCGCAGCGTCGACCTGAGGAAGTTCGGCCGGTGCTCGAAGGGAACGTTCCACACCGTGTTCATCGCGGTCTGCGTGGCCTTGACCACCCCCAGGCCGGACCACAGGGTCAGCGCGATCCCCACGGCGAGGGTTACGCCGCTTCCTCCGAGCGCGTGGATGTTGCGGGAGATCTCGGTCCCGATGACCGGGAAGTTGACCAGGGCCGAGTCGAGGATGCGTGTCTGGAGGTCGGGGTTGGTGCGCAGGATCATGCCCAGGACGGTCACGAGCACGAGCAACAGAGGAAACAGGGAGAAGAAGCCGTAGTAGGCGATCAGCGCCGCCAGGTTCCCAGCCTGGTCGTCACCGAACTTCCTGACCACCGCGAAAGGGAAGGCCAGGGCGGCGTGGCGCTTCTGGAACGCGTCGATCTTGCGGAGCATCTCCCGCACGCTGCCTATGTTCCTCGCTTCAACTCCGCGGCGAGGTGGCGGGCGTCGTCCCTCACCGCCCGTGCAGCCTCCTTGGGTATGGGCGGTGTCGCCTTCTCCAGCTTCCCCTTTCCTATCAGCGCGACGACGAGCGTCAGGAGCGCCCAGGCGCCGCCCACGATCAGTGCGGAGCTCCATGCGGGAAGGACGATGGCCAAGGCCAGGATCGCCGCCGCGGTGAACGCTCCCAGGGCGCACAGAGCCAGGATGCCCGCCGCCGCGAACATGCCTGCCCCGACCCCCGCCTGCTTCACGTTCTCGGAGATCTCCCGCTTGGCCAGATCGATGTCCCGCACCAGCGTTCGGACCCCGAACCCGATGATCGAGGCCTTCCGAATCAACGAGACGGATCGAGAGCCGTTCGAGGTCGCCATGGTGGATTCTCCTTGGGGCCTCGATCGAGGCGTCGACGGAGCCATACCCTGAGTGTTGAGGGGCAAACTGCCTTAGCTGCCTCGGCTTGTGGTTTGGGGCCCTCGGGGAAGGTGGGGCGCGCTACACCGGCGAGGATCGTGGACCGTCGGCCGTGGTCAGCGGGCATCGGGGGTCGGGGCCGAGCT
>JBOGVH010000004.1:0-6125 GCA_050695235.1 Actinomycetota bacterium | reverse complement strand
TCCTCCGAACAGGATGGCGATCCGCCTCCTCATGCCTTCTCCAGGGCCCGCTCGAAATCCTCGATCAGGTCCTCCACGTCCTCCAGGCCCACGCTCACCCGGACCAGCCCGTCGGCGACCCCCGCCGCCCGGCGCGCGGCGGGATCCATCTGTCGATGGGTGGTGGACGCGGCGTGCCCCACGAGCGTGTGCGTTCCGCCCAAGCTCGTGGCGATCCACGCGAGCTCGAGCGCGTCGCAGAAGCGCATCCCGGCCTCCACACCGCCCTCGATCTCGAATGCGAGCATCCCGCCGAAGCCTCGGGGCAGGAGCCGCCGTGCCACCTCATGGTGGGGATGGGAGGCAAGTCCCGGATAGTGCACCCGCTCCACCTTGGCGTGGCCATCGAGGAACTCGGCGAGCGCCTTCGCGCTCCGAGAGTGCCGCTCCATCCGAAGCTCCAGGGTCATCAGGCCGCGGAGGGCGAGCCAGGCCTCGAAGGGCGCCATCGTGCCCCCGGTCTCGATGGCCATGTCGCGAAACCGCCGCATCCCGTCCTCGGTCGTCGCGACGACGCCGCCCGTGAGGTCGTGGTGGCCGCCGATGTACTTTGTGGCCGAGTGAAGCACGTGGTCGAACCCGAACCGGGCCGGGTTGCACAGGTACGGGGAGGCGAACGTGTTGTCCACCGCCGCCGGGACCCCGCTCGCTTGGCACACAGAGCCGAGAGCTTCGAGGTCCGCCACGGTCACGGTGGGGTTCGCGATGGTCTCCGCGTAGAAGAGCATGGCACCGGGGAGCGCCGCAGCGACGGCGTCGGGATCGTGAGGGCTGACGAACGTCACCTCGATCCCGTAGCGCGGGAGCACCTTCGTGAACAGCGAGTAGCTGCCCCCGTAAAGCTCGTTGCTGGCGACGATCCTGTCGCCCGCCCTCGCGAGGGACGTGACGAGGGTATGGACCGCAGCCATCCCCGATGCGAAGGAGAATCCCGACTCGGTCCCCTCCAGCTCGGCGACCAGTCGCTCGAAGGCGAGCAGTGTGGGGTTGCCGTAGCCCCTGGTGTACGTGTAGCCGGGTCGGCGGAAGCTGATCGTCTCGGCGTAGTCCTCCGACGTGTCGAACCGGAACGTGGAGGTCTGGAAGATCGGAACGCTGGGGGCCTCCTGGTCCATCGGGGGAGGCGGGACGTGGATGGCCCGCGTGGTGAACCCGCGCTTACGCTCCTCGTTCATGCGGCCAAGCGTAGCCTCACGCCCAGCGCTTGGGGTAGCGGGACCGGAGATCGTCCACCAGAACGGTGAGACGGCCCATGAGCTCATCCGTAAGCCGTCGCACGAGCTCCGGGTCCTGCTCCGTAGGCTGTTCCACGGCCGGCGGATCCAAGGATTCCCCCGCCTTCAGCCAGATGGGACGGCCGAACGCGAAGCTCTTCCTCCTGCCCTTGCGCCACACGTGCTGGCCACCCCACGTCGCCACGGGCAGGATGGGGACCCCCGTCCTGATCGACAGCCGGACCGCGCCGGTCTTGCCGCGCATGGGGGACAGGTCGGGGTTCTCGCTCATGCTCGTGCCCTCGGGATAGATCACCACCACCTCGCCCCGGTCGAGGGCTCGCGCCGCCTCCTCGAGGGCCGTCTGGTCGCCGGTGCCGCGGCGAACGGGGATCTGCCGCGCCCCCCGGAGCACGATGCGAAGCAGCGGGTTGTCGAACAGCTCCGACTTGGCCAGGAACCTCGGGCGCCTGCCGGCCTGTACCACGAAGTACGCGTGGGCCAGGGGATCGAGATAGGACAGATGGTTGCCGGCGATGATGATGGGCCCCGCGCGCGGCACCCGATCGACGCCTTCCATCCGCCAGTTGAACCACAGCTTCAGTGGGGGAAGCGCGACCGCCTTGGCCACGCGGTACCACGGTTCCAGGGGGCCCTCCTCTCGTGGCCGGATTGTATCCAGGGGCCACGGCGCATCCCCCGCGATAGCCTTGGACGATGCGCGTCATCGCCGTACCGGTGAAATCGCTCGCTGGAGCCAAGCGCCGGGTCGCCCCCGACCTCACGCCGCTCGAGCGTGGGGCCCTGACCCTGGCCATGCTGGAGGATGTCCTGGATGCGGCTCAGGCGGTGACCGGGTGGCAGACGTGGGTGGTCTCCCCGGACGAGGTGGTGCTGGAGATCGCCGTCCGCCGCGGCGCGACATCGGTTCCAGAGGAGAAGCCCCCGCTCGCATCGGCCATCCGCCAGGTGGAACGCCTGGCCACGGAGCGGGAGGTCGATGCGCTCGCCGTCCTGCCGGGCGACCTCCCGCTGATCACGACCGAGGCCCTGACGGCGGCGCTTCGGACCCTGGGGCCCGTGGTCCTGGCCCCCTCTCACGACGAGGCGGGGACCAATCTGCTGCTTCGTCGGCCGCCGAAGGCCATCCCGGCTCGGTTCGGCCCCCAGTCGTTCCGTCGCCACCTCGACCAGGCCGAGGCCCGTGGCCTCCCGGCCGCCGTGGTGGACCGCCGGGAGCTGTCGTTCGACCTCGATCTGCCGTCGGATATCCTCACGCTGCTCGCGACGGGGAGGCGCGGCCGTGCTCGACAGGTCTGCCTGGAGATGGATCTTCGCGAGCGGTTGACCGCGCAGGGCTAGGGGGACGGCGTGTCGCAGGGGACGATCAGGGACTTCGACGACGACGAACGGACCGGGACCCTGCTGACCGATGACCGCACCGAGGTGCACATCGACCCAACATCGATAGAGGGAGCGGGGATCCGGTACCTGCGGATCGGGCAACGGGTGAAGTTCGATCTGGTCGAGGAGGGCGGGCGGAAGGTGGCCAGGACCCTGCGGATCGTCACCTTCGACTAGACGACCGGGCCACGGTCCGGCGGCGGCGGGCCACCATCTCCTTGAATTCTTTGCCGGGGATGAACCACGGGAGGTCCCTGGCGGGCACGACGATGGGGGTGGCCGGCTTGCGAGGGTTGCGGGCCACGCGGCGGTTCCGGCGCTTGCGCTCGAACGTCCCGAACCCCACGAGCGAGACGCGCTCGCCCTTGGATACCGTCTCCCGGATGACCCTGATCTCCGCATCGATCGTGCGGCCGATGTCCGCCTTGCTCGAGCCGGTCCGCTTGGCGATCTCCGCGATGAGGCCGTTCTTGTTCATCCGATCCGCCCTTCCCCAGGCCGATGATTGCAACGTAACGACTTTGGGGGCGGCTGGTCAATCCCGATGACGCCGTGGCACCATTGCGCTATGAGGCGGACGGCGATCGCGACAGCCATGGCGGCGATGGCGCTCGTGGCATGCTCGACCGGAAAGAACCGCGACTTCGCCAGGTACTACGATCCTGAAGGTCTGTTCAGCGCGAACCTCCCGGCGGCCAACGACATCGCCGTCGCGCCGTCCGAACCGCCCTCGCAGGGACCCTCGGTCCTGACCGGGGTGATCTCCACGCCCCCCGCTCCATCCCCGTCGCCCTCGAACGGGTTCGGCAGTGGCCTGACCGGCCTCGCCCAGTCGACGGGGCCGCAGGACCAGACGGTGTACCAGGCGCTGGCCGTCACGACGGGCACCTTCGAGGACCTTCCGCAGATGGCCCTGGCGATCATCACCGGCAATCCCATCGTGGACGTGCAGATCGAGCAGGAGATGCGACTCGGCGGGATCGCCGGCGAGCTGATCGTGGCCGACGTCGTTCGCGACGGCCAGATGGTGGCCGGCGTCGCCGCCGCCTTCACCCTGGGCCGGCAGGGCGTGGGGTACATCGTCCTGGCGATCTTCCCTCCGGGCGACTGGGCGAACGAGCGGTCGGACTTCCTCAAGGTGGTGGGCTCGTTCCGCCCGGGCGTTCCGCCCGGGATGCGGGCCTTCCCACTGGCCGGCGGGGCTGCCTGATAGCATCGGACTGCCCGGCCCTGGCGGCCGGGCGACGTTTGGCCCGTGGGGTAACGGTAGCCCGACTGACTCTGGATCAGTTAGTCCTGGTTCGAATCCAGGCGGGCCAGCCAATCGGCTCGCGCACCGCTCTCCCCCGCTAGCTTTGGCTCTCGCGCATCAGGCCGAGCACGGCCAGGGCCGTCACCGCCAGTCCCACGGGTAGCAGGAGCAGGCCGTAGACCAAGCTGGCACCGACCGTGATCGCCCCCAGGACCAGGACCAGCGGCCAGGCGCTCGCGGCCGGGAACGTGCCAAGCTCCTGGCCGGCCGCTCGGTCGGGCGAGGCGTCCGGATCGTCCTCCAGAGTGCGTGCGCGCACGCCCCCGTGGATAAACAGATAACCGGCCACGATGAGCGGCATGAGCGAGAACGACAAGAGCAGGAACGTCCCGGCCGGCTCGTACGTGACGAACCAGTAGACGGTGCCCGATATGGCCCCGTAGGCGAACAACGCCAGCATCATCCACGCAGCGATCTTCACGGCGCGAGCTCCGGATGGCGCAGGTCGAAGGCCGGACGTTCCGAACGGATCCGCGGGAGCGCGTCGAAGTTGTGCTCGGGCGGTGGCGAGGTCGTGACCCACTCGAGCGAGTTCCCACCCCACGGGTCGTCCCCGGCCGGGACCCTTCTTCGGAGCGACACCGCCACGTCGGCGAGGAACACGACCACGCCGGCGAACATCACGGCGTAGCCGATCGTGGAGACGAGGTTCGGCGTGTCGAAGCCGATGTCGGCCGGGTAGCTCACGTATCGCCTGGGGAAGCCCCGAAGGCCCAGGACGAACTGCGGCCAGAACGTCAGGTTGAACCCCACGAACAGGAGCGCGGCCACCACCCGGCCCAGCCGCTCCCTGAGCATGGCTCCCGTCATCTTGGGGAACCAGAAGTAGATCCCGGCGAAGATGGCGAAGACGGACCCACCCATGATCGTGTAGTGGAAGTGCGCGACCACGAAGTACGAGTCGTTCATGTGGAAGTCGATGGGGGCCGAGGCGAGCATCACCCCGGTCACCCCGCCGATAAGGAAGTTCAGCAGGAACCCCAGGGCGAACAGCATGGGCACCGTGAAGTGGATCTTTCCTCTCCACATCGTGCCGGTCCAGGCGAAGAACTTGACGCCGGTCGGGACGGCGATCAGCAGGGACATGGCGGAGAAGAACGGGTTGTTGACGACGCCGGTGGTGAACATGTGGTGCGCCCACACGCCCATCGACAGCGCCCCGATGGCGATCGTCGCCAGCACGAGTCCCAGGTAGCCGAACAGCGGCTTCCGGGAGAAGACCGGGATCACCTCGGTGATGATCCCGAAGAACGGCAGGATGAGGATGTACACCTCCGGATGGCCGAGGAACCAGAACAGGTGTTGGTACAGGGCGGGGTCACCGCCCCCCAGCGGATCGAACGCGTGCCCGCCCAGCCGGCGGTCGATGAACAGGAGGGCGAAGGCCGCGACGGCCGGGGGAAACGCCACCAGCCCCAGGATGGCGGTGACCACCATGTTCCACGTGAAGATGGGAAGGCGCCACATGGTCATACCGGGGGCCCGCATGAGGAACACGGTGGCCAGGATGTTCACGCCCCCCATGACGTTCGAGATGGCGACGAGCGCGATCCCCAGGATCCACAGGTCCACCCCCACCCCCGGCGAGTACCGCAGCTCGGAGAGTGGGGTGTAGGCGTACCACCCCATCGCGGCTCCTCCACCCGCCGACGCCACGCCGGAGAGCAGGATCAGCAGGCCCGCCCCGGCGAAGAACCAGTACGAGGTCAGGTTCAGCCGGGGGAACGCCATGTCCGGAGCGCCGATCTGCAGGGGGATGAGGTAGTTGGCCAGCCCGATCCCGAACGGGGCGACGAACAGGAAGATCATCACCGTGCCGTGGATCGTGAACATGGTGTTGTACGCCTGGGTGGACACGACCTGGCGAGTCGGCTCGGCCAGCTCCACGCGCATGAGCCCGGCCAGCGCCCCCCCAACCAGGAAGAAGCCGAACGCCGTCACGCAGTAGAGGATCCCCACGTTCTTGTGGTCGGTGGAGGTGAGCCGCTCGATCGGCCCCCTCCTGTGCGGTGGCTCCTCCGGCTGGGCGGCCACCGGACGCTCGACCGTGACGCTCATGCCGCCGCCTGTCCGGCCCGCATTTGCGTGAGCCACATTGCGAACTCCGCCGGCTGCACCACGCGGACGCTGAACGTCATGTACGCGTGGTTCAGCCC
>JBOGVH010000003.1:0-1969 GCA_050695235.1 Actinomycetota bacterium | reverse complement strand
CCCCCCGCATGTACGTGGCGGCCACGAACCCCGCCAGGTCGCCGACGGACCCGCCGCCGAGGGCGATCACCACATCGTCGCGATGCGCCTCCTGCGTGGCCAGCTGGCGGTGGAGGGCAACCACCGTCTGGAGCGACTTGGCCTCCTCGCCGGCCGGCACGCCGAGGTGGATCACCCGTAACCCCAGGGGCTCGAGACCACCGGCGAGCACCTCCAGATACCCTCCGGCCACCATCGGATCGGCCACCACGAAACCCTTCTCGGCCTCGTCGAGCTCTGGCAGGCAGGTCGCGGCCTCCTCCAGGATGCTCGGCCCGACGATCACGTCGTAGCTCGAGCCGGCGACGGCCACGCTCACGCGGACCACCGGGTGAGCTCCTTCTCGATGGCCTCAGCGACCTCGTTGGGCAGGGCGCTCGCGTCGATGACGTGGGCCGCGAACTCGCGGTACAACGGCTCGCGGTCCCGGAACAGCCGCTCGAGGTCGGCCTCGGCGTGGATCAGCGGGCGGTCGGCCGAGGGCGACACCCGTTCCTTCAGGACCTCCAGGGGCACCGACAGGAACACCACCTCGCCCGTGGCCCGGAGCGTGACCCGGTTGGCCGGCTCCAGGACGACCCCCCCTCCGCACGAGACGACGGAGGGGTCGCGGGTGGCGGCCTCGGTGAGGGCGGAGGCCTCGAGCTCGCGGAAGCGGGGCTCGCCCTCCGCAGCGAAGATGTCGCGAACCGACTTGCCCGCCGCCCGCTCGATCTCGGCGTCCAGCTCCACGAACGAGACGCCGAGTCGCCCGGCCAGCTCGGGGCCGACCGTCGATTTGCCGGATCCCGGCATCCCCACGAGGTAGACGATCATGGCAGGGTCGCGACGTAGCCCTCGAGGTTGCGCCGGGTCTCGGGGAGCGAGTCCCCGCCGAACTTCTCCAGGACGGCCTGGGCCAGGACGAAGGCCATCGCGGCTTCTCCGACGACCCCTCCTGCCGGCACCGCGCAGACGTCCGTCCGCTGCCTGATCGCCACATCCGGCCTCCCGGTCGCGAGGTCCACGGTGGACAGGGGCTGGGGGACGGTGGAGAACGGCTTCATCGCCGCACGAACCCGGATGGGTTGGCCCGTGCTCATGCCCCCCTCGATCCCGCCGGCCCGTGTGGAGGTTCGGGACAGGCCGGCGCCGCCCACGACGATCTCGTCGTGGGCCTCCGAGCCAACGCGCCCGGCGCTGGCGAACCCGTCGCCGACCTCCACGCCCTTGACCGACTGGATGCTCATGAGCGCCAGAGCCATGCGAGCGTCGAGCTTTCGGTCGGACTGGACGTGGGACCCCAGGCCGGGCGGGCAGCCGTAGGCGACGACCTCGAAGACCCCGCCCAGCGTGTCCCTGGCCTTTCGGACCCGGTCGATCTCCTCCACCATCGCGGCCGAGGCCTGCTCGTCGAAGCACCGGACCGGCGAGGCGTCCACCTCCTCCAGGTCCTCCGGTCCGGGCGGCCGTGCGCCGTCCGGCACCGAGACCGTCCCGATCCGCACGACGTGGGACAGCACGCGGATGCCGAGCTCGGCCAGGAACGCCTTGCATGGGCACCCCGCAGCCACCCGGGCCGCCGTCTCCCTCGCGCTCGCGCGCTCCAGGACGTTCCGCACGTCGTCGAACCCGTACTTCATGACCCCGGCGAGGTCGGCGTGGCCTGGACGGGGCCGGGTGAGCTTGTCGCCGGGGTCGGTCTCCCCCTCCACCGCCATCAGGTCGCGGTACTTCTCCTCCCACTCCGCGTTCTCGATCGTGATGGCGATGGGGCTTCCGAGGCTGCGTCCGTGCCGGACGCCGGACAGGATCTCGAACCGGTCGCCCTCCAGCTTCTGCCGACCGCTGCGGCCGTGTCCGTGGCGCCGCCGGGCTAACTCGCCGGCCACCTCCTTCGGTGCCACGGGAACTCCGGCGGGCAATCCCTCCAACACGGCCACCAGGGCCT
>JBOGVH010000002.1:0-4567 GCA_050695235.1 Actinomycetota bacterium | reverse complement strand
GAGGAGGAGCTCGAACGGGCCTGGCAGCGGGAACGAGAAGCGGCCGCCCACCTTCGGGACCTGGACGACATGAAGAACCTGCTCCTGCACGCCGTGGCCCACGATCTCCGAGGTCCCATCGCCACCGTCCTCGGTTCGGCGATGGTTCTGGAGAACTCGCTGATCGACCTGGACGAGGACAAGCGCGACCTGATCCGGGGGGTCGGGGCGGGCGCCCGCAAGCTCAACCGGCTGGTGAACGACCTCCTCGACCTGGAGCGCCTGGAGCGCGGGTTGGTCGAACCGGACCGCAGCCCCACGGATGTCGGTGAGCTGGCGCGTCGGGTCGTGGCCGAGCTGAAGGTGAAGTTCCACGAGGTTCACGTCGAAACGGAGACCGCCGTGTCGTCGGTCGACCCGGTCCACGTGGAGCGCATCGTCGAGAACCTAGTGGTCAACGCGGCCCGCCACACTCCCAAGGGCACGCCTATCTGGGTCCGCGTCAACCGCCGGGAGGATGGCACGACCATCCTGGTGGAGGACGCGGGCCCCGGCGTTCCCCCCGACCTGCGGGAGGTCATCTTCGAGCCATTCCGCCACGGCGGGGAGGGGTTGGGGATCGGCCTGTCGCTCGTGGCTCGATTCGCCACGCTCCACGGCGGGTGGGCCAAGGTCGGTGACCGCGAGGGCGGGGGAGCCTCCTTCGAGGTCTTCCTGCCGGACGGCCCTGTCGTGGGCGAGGCCGATCCCGAAACCGTCGAGCTGGCCGCTCCCTGACGCGTCTCGAGGGCCGCGGCGAGACCCATGGCGTCGGAACCGCGCGGTCTAGCCGACCGCCTGTCCGATGGCGTCCAGGGCGGCTGGATTCTCCAGGCTCGACAGGTCGCCGGGGTCCTGTCCGGCGATCGTCGCCCGGATGGCTCTTCGGACGATCTTGGCCGAGCGCGTCTTCGGGAGCTCGGGGACGAACACGATCCGTGACGGCTTGAATGCCTTGCCCAGGTGTTCCTCGACCAGGGACGAGAGTTCGGCGGCCAGCCCGTCGCCGGCGCCAACGCCGGGCTTGGTCACCACGAAGCACCAGATGGCCTCGCCCTTGACGTCGTCGGGGATGCCCACGGCGGCCGACTCGGCCACCATGGGATGAAGCGTCAGGACGCTCTCCACTTCCGCAGGCCCCAGGCGCTTGCCCGCCACGTTCATCGTGTCGTCGGACCGTCCGTGGAGGAACCAGAACCCATCCTCGTCCACGCTCGCCCAGTCGCCGTGCCACCACACGCCGGGCCACCGCCGCCAGTAGGTGTCGAGGTACCGCTCGGGATCGCCCCACACGCCCCGGGTCATCGCCGGCCAGGGCTGCTTGCACACGAGCTCGCCCACCTCGCCCCGGGGCACCGGTCCCCCCTCTGGGCCGAAGACATCGACGTCCATCCCCAGGGCCGGGCCCCGGAGCGTGCACGGCTTGAGCTCGCAGATGGGGAGCGGTGACAGGAAGCAGGCCCCGATCTCGGTTCCGCCCGACAGGTTGATGATCGGGAGGTTGCCGCGGCCCACGACCTCGAGGAACCAGCGGTACGGCTCGGGGTTCCATGGCTCACCCGTGGATGCGAGGATCCGGAGCGAGGACAGGTCGTGTTTGCCGACCTCGTCGTCGCCGGCCGGGATCAGCGCACGGATCAGTGTCGGCGAGACCCCGAGCGTGCTGATCCCGTGTCGCTCCACCATGTCCCAGATGCGATCCGGGCCGGGATGGTTCGGTGCGCCGTCGTATAGGAAGACCGTCGCACCTAGGGCAGTGGCCCCCACGATCTCCCACGGGCCCATGATCCATCCCAGGTCGCTGACCCAGAACAGGACCTCGCCCTGATGGAGGTCGACCTGGTAGGCCACCTCTTCCGCGATCTTCACCAGGAAGCCTCCATGGACGTGGACGGCGCCCTTGGGCGCCCCGGTGGTGCCGCTCGTGTACGCGATGAACAGCGGGTGCTCCGGGTCGAGGTGCGCGGTCTCGAAGGACGGCGAGTGCGCGGCGAGGAGCTCGTCCCATCGAACGTCGCGACCCTCTGACCACGGCGTATCGTCCCGCCCCAACCGTTGCCAGACCACGACGCGTTCCACCGAAGGAGACGCCGCGACCGCCTGGTCGGCCACCTCCTTCATCGGAACGGTCTTCCCCCGACGTGGGAAGCCGTCCGCGGTGATCAGCAGCTTGGCCCCGGCGTCTCGAAGGCGCTGGGCTACCGCATCGCCCCCGAACCCGGAGAAGATGGGCAGCCAGATCGAACCGAGCTTCGCGCACGCCATCACGGCGGTGACGGCTTCCGGCGACATCGGGAGGAAGATGCCGACGGCGTCACCGCTCCGGATCCCCAGTGACGCCAGGCCGTTCGCCAGCCGGTCACTGAGCTCGCGGAGCTCGCGGTAGGTGACCCGGCGGGTCTCGCCCTCCTCTCCCTCCCAGACGACGGCAACGGCGTCGGGGGTCCGGTCGGCCCACTGGTCGACGCAGTCGTGGGCGACGTTCACCGAGGCGCCCCCGAACCACGTGGCCCATTCGACGCCCCGTGAGGTGTCGACGACCCGCTCGTACGGCTCGAAGAACTCGATGCCGAGGTCCTTCACCACCGCGTCCCAGAACCATTCGATGTCCGCGACCGATCTCGCGACCAGGTCCTCGTAGGTGGAGATCGCGTGGGTCCGCATGAACCGCGTGACGTTGGCTCGCTCGATGTACTCCTGGCTGGGCCTCCACACGATCGCCACGAACGCCGCCCCTGCCGAAACGGACACCTGGGTACTCTCTTTCCCAAGGTTATGTCCGACGACGACGCGCTGCAGCGCGAGCCTGCCGGCCACGCCCACCTGCGCCGGGCCTTCCTGGCGGGCGCCGCGGCCCTGTCCCTCCTGGTCACGATCCTGGCCGGCGGGGCCATGGGCGTCTATTTCTGGACCCAGAACCAGATCCAGTACATCCCACCGGCCCCCGGCGCTCCGCCCGGGGGGGACCCCGACATCGGCGGCCCCTGCCTTCGCCACGCCTGCAATTACCTGCTGCTCGGGAGCGACAGCCGGGCGGGGCTGACCAAGGAGGAACAGCAGGTCTTCGGGGACGACGAGCACATCGGGGGGGTCTTCCGATCCGACACGATCATCGTCGTGCACGTCGAGCCGGGCGAGAAGAAAGCCGTGTTCCTGTCCTTCCCCCGAGACCTGTGGGTGGACATCCCGGGCCACGGTTTCAACCGGATCAACGCGGCGTTCGAGGGTGGCATCGAGGGCGGTGGTGCGCAGCTCGTGGCCCGCACGATCACGTCGATCACCGGGCTGAGGATCAACCACTCGCTGTACGTCGACCTGGCCGGCTTCCAGTCCGTGGTCGACGCGCTCGGCGGGGTCGACATGTGCGTCCCGTACCCCATGCAGGATCCGCTCACGCAGCTCGACATCAAGGCCGGCTGCCAGCACTTCGACGGCCGGACCGCGCTGGCGTACGTTCGGACCCGGCACCAGCCATGCGACCTGATCCCCGATTTCGCCCGGATCAGCCGGCAACAGCAGTTCCTGCGGGCCGTGATCGCCAAGATGCTGTCGCCGAGCGAGCTCATCCACCTCCCGTCGCTCGTCCCCGCAGTCCTCAAGAGCGTCCGGGTGGACCGGGGACTGAACACCGCGGAGCTCGCATATCTCGCGGGCCAGCTGAACGGCGTGAACGCGGGCAACGTGGACTTCCGTGTGGTGCCGAGCACGCCCGCCGGCGTCACGGTGAACGGGCAGTACCTCTCGGTCGTCCGGATGCTCGAGGGGCAAGCCCGCGAGCTCTTCACCAGGCTTCGCGACGGCCGGCCCCTCGGCGACCTGGGACTGACCCAGGAGCAGACCCCGCCGTCGCCGGCCGTGATCAAGGTCGGGGTCTACGACCGGAGATCCGCCGGGATGGCCTCCCGGGTGTACACGACCCTCACCGAGGGCGGGTTCGACACCTCGATCCCGGTTCAGGACATCGCGGCGCTCGGGCCCTCGTCGGTGAAGGGCTCGGTCATCCTGTACGTGGCGAAGGCCGCCGACGGAAAGGCCATGGCGGACGTGGTGCACGGGTACCTGTCGAACCTCCCCCAGGTCCCGGTGGCCAGGGGCGTCCTCCGGGGCGTGAGCATCGCGGTCGTCGTCGGGTCGAAGTACGACTTGCCGCCGCCCAGCACATCCGGTCCCGTGAACTGCTCGTGAGCGCCGCATGCTCCGGGTGACGATCGACGCCCGGCCGGCGGTTGCGCCGCAGCGGACGGGGGTGGGGAACTACGCCTGGCACCTGATCCGCCGGCTCCCCGAGGTGGACCCGGACGCGAGCTACGTGGCGTGGTACGTGCATTCCAAGGCGGCGATCCGCCGGTGGCGACACTTCGACGATGTCGGCGCGCCGAACCTGGGCGAGCGCGGCATCCTGTATCCCAGCCGTCTGCTCGAGCGGACGATTCGATACGGCTTCCCTCGCGTCGAATGGTTCGGCGGCTTCGACGTGCTGTTCGCAACGAACTTCGTCCCGCCCCCCACGCGGGCCGCTCGAGTCGTTGCGACCGTGCACGACCTCGCC
>JBOGVH010000001.1:0-6687 GCA_050695235.1 Actinomycetota bacterium | reverse complement strand
CAACGCGATCCGCGAGGCCGTGGCGGTCATCGACGTCTCTCCCCTGTACAAGTACGTGATCGCCGGACCGGACGCGGCGCGCCTGGTCGACCGGGTGATCACCCGCGACGCCACGAAGCTGGCCGTGGGTCGGGTCTATTACTCGCCGTGGTGCGACGAGCGCGGCCGGGTCATCGACGACGGGACGGTGACCAGGCGCGACGAGACCACCTACTTCTGGACGGCCGCCGATCCCTCGTATCGGTGGTTCTCGCTGAACGCCCACGGGCTCGACGTCTCGATCACCGACGTGTCCGAGACCGTGGCCGCGCTGGCCCTCCAGGGCCCGAGGTCCCGCGAGGTGCTCGAGGCCGCCACCCGGCAGGACTGGTCCGACCTCGCGTACTTCCGCCACCGCCGCACCGAGGTCGGCGGGATCGAGACGGATGTGACCCGCACCGGATACACGGGCGACCTCGGGTACGAGCTGTGGGTGGAGGCCGAGGCCGCCGTGGAGCTGTGGGACGCCGTGTTCGAGGCGGGCGCGCCGTTCGGGATCCGCCCCGCGGGGATCCGGGCACTCGACGTGGCCCGCGTGGAAGCCGGCCTCATCCTCATCGAGGTCGAGTACACGAGCTCGCGGAACGCCCGGTCCGCCGAGCAGGAGTACTCCCCGTTCGAGATCGGCCTGGGACGGATGGTGGACTTCGGCAAGGCCGACTTCGTCGGCAAGCGCGCCCTGGAGCTGGAACAGTCCAGGGGAGGTCCGCAGCGACGCCTCACCGGGCTGGAGCTCGATTGGAGCGGGATCGAGGCGGTGTTCGCCCACCACGACCTGCCACCGGAGGTCTCCGCGATGGTGCACCGGGATCCGGCGCCGGCGTTCAAGCAGGGCCGGCTGGTGGGCCGGGCGACCAGCCTCACGTGGTCGCCCACACTGAAGCGGATGATCGGGTTCGCGTCGCTCCCCCCGTACCTGGCCACGCCGGGCACGCGCGTCTCGGTCGAGTGGATGGTGGAGGGCGAGCCGGGAAAGGTCCCGGCCACCGTCGTGGAGCTCCCGTTCCTGGACCTCGCGCGCAAGCGCGCCTGAACCAAGGGCCTCTGGGACAATCGGACGCGCCGTGCACCCAGGTTCCAAGCGCGTACTCCTCTTCTTCCTGACCCTGGTCGAAGCGATCGTTGCCCTCGTCGCCGCATTCGAACGGGGGCTGATCGCCGGGGTCATCGCCGGCGCCCTCGGGCTCGCCGTCGCGCTCCTCATCGCGGCATGGATGCGACCGCGACCGGAAGGGCCGTCGAACCCAGGACGGCGGGGGTTCCTCGGCCTCGTGGGTGTCGCCGGCATCGCGGCCATCGCCGGAGGCGCCGGCGTCGGGCGGGCCCTGCGACGCCTCACCCGCCCGGATCCCAAACCCGTTCTCGACGCGATGGCCAGGGACATCGGGGCCGACGCCCTGGAGCTCGTGCGGCGCACGTATCATCCCGGCCGCTCGGGCGATCTTCAGCTCATCCTGGCTCCGTGGTCGAGCTCGAACTACGAGCAGGAGTCCGTCGCGTTGATGCCCCACGACCCGCGGTCGAGCCACGCCCTGCCGTGGATGTACCTGGAACGGGTTCCCATCGCCGTTCACGCTCCGGGCATCGTCGAGCCGTCCGACGGCTCCGAACGGGTCACGCTTGCCGACCTGGCACCGACGACGTCCCGTCTCATGCGGTTCGACGGCTTCGAGGCCCCCGACGGGACACCGCTCCCCCGCATCGATCGGCCGTCGGTGCCACCGAAGGTCATCGTGACATTCGTCATCGACGGTGGCGGGTGGTACGTCCTGACACACTGGAAGGACGCCTGGCCGAACCTTCGGCGGCTCTTGGGTGAGAGCGCCGTCTACCGAAATGCCATCACCGGGTCCTTCCCGGCGGTGACGGCGTGCGCTCATGCCACCATCGGGACCGGGGCCTTCCCCAGGACCCACGGCATCACCGGCCACAACCTCCGCGACGGTGGATCCGTTCGCAGGGCGTACGGGGAGCCGGGCCGGGCTCAGCCCTCCGACATCCTGGTCCCCACCCTCGCGGATGCGTGGATGGAGGTGGCCGGGAGCGAGTCCTGGGCCGGCGAGATCGGCTATCAGATCTGGCACCTGGGGATGCTGGGCAGGGGTGGCACGCCGCTCGGCCAGAACCCCGTGGCGGTGTACTGGGACGAGGCCCGAACGGGGAGCTGGCAGCCCCAGAACCCGAACCTCTATCGCCTCCCGATCGAGGTGCCGCCACTCGGCGTCCTCCAGGAGCACCAGTCGAGGTACCAGGACCCGGGGGTCGACGCGCAGTACGACCGGTTCGCTCCCGGCCTGCGGGCGGTCTGCTGCTCACCGCCGATCATCCGGTACCAGGGCGACCTGATCGAGGCGGCGTTCGACTCGGAGGAGATCGGACGCCACGACGGCACCGACCTGCTGTACGTCAACTACAAGTCCCCCGACTACACCGGGCACGTCTACAACATGCTGTCGCTTCGGACGAAGTTCGCCCTGGCCGCGGTGGACGAGCAGCTCGGGCGGCTGTCTCGGATGCTGGCGTCGAGGTTCGCTCCCGGCGAGTACGCGTTGATCGTGACGGCCGATCACGGGCAGTGCCCCACCGTGGACCTTGCGGGCGGCGTGCGACTCGATCCCATCCAGCTCAAGGACGACCTGAACCGCGAGTTCGGCGGCCCGATCATCGACATCGTGACGAGCGTGGTTCCCTCCGAGGTGTACCTCGACGACGGGGTGCTGTGGGATGCGGGGGCCAGCCGGGACGACGTCGCGGCGTTCCTCCGCGACTACCGGTACCGCGACAACATCGGCCCGTACGTGAGCCGGGATGCGATCGAGTGGAACCGGCTCGATCAGAGGCCGTTCGCCGCCGTGCTCTCCACCGACTACATCGAGGGGCTGAGCGACCGCGACCTGTCGAGCTTCGGCCCGGGCCGGTACTTCGCCGAGTCCGACCCCGGCATCCCCCCCGTCACCTGGTAGATCGCCGCTCCCGGGTAGGGGCACAGGTGGTACCGTTCGCCTGCCCGCCGAACCACACCGCGACCAGCACGAACGGAGGCACCATGGTCGAGCACCGCCTAGCCACGAAGCTGGACCGGATCCTCCAGGGACAGGTGCCCCTCCTGCGGTTCTTCAGCGAGTCCGCGTGGTCGACCCGGGACCCGGGCGACCCGGACAACGCCGACTTCGTGGCGGGCAATCCCCAGGAGATGGTGATGCCGGAGTTCGTGGAGGCCCTCCAGCGATGGGCGGTGCCCCAGGACAAGGACTGGTACGCGTACAAGTTCAACGAGCCGTACGCGCAGGCCGCCGCGGCGGCAGCGCTGCGCGACCGCCGCGGCGTCCCCTTCGAGGACGAGGACATCTTCCTGACCGACGGCGCGTTCGCCGGGCTGAACATCACGGTCGGGACCGTCACCGACCCCGCCGAGGAGGTGGTGTTCACCTCGCCCCCCTGGTTCTTCTACGAGGCCCTGATCGTCGCGCACGGCGCCACGCCGGTTCGGGTGAAGGTGAAACAACCGTCGTGGGACCTCGACATCGATGCCATCGCCCGCGCCATCACCGACCGAACCCGAGCCATCATCGTGAATTCGCCGAACAACCCGACCGGGCGGATCTATCCGGCCGACCAGCTCCGGGCGCTGGCGAAGGTGCTGACCGAGGCCTCCGAGCGGAACGGCCGGCCGATCTACCTGATCTCCGATGAGGCGTACTGGCGGATCGTCTTCGACGACCGCGAGTACGTCAGCCCGACCGAGTTCTATCCGTACTCCTTCCTGGTCTACACGTACGGCAAGACGCTGCTCACCCCGGGCCAGCGGCTCGGCTACGTCGCGTTACCGCCCACCATGCCCGGCCGCCGATCCATGCGCGAGGCCCTGATGATCGCCCAACTCTCGATCGGGGGGAACGGCGTGCCGAACGCCGTGCTCCAGCGAGCCCTGGGCGACCTGGAGAAGCTGTCGGTGGACGTCAAGGCCCTCCAGCGGCGGCGGGATCGCATGGTGGAGTCGCTCCGGGAGAGCGGCTACGACGTCCACACCCCCGAGGGTACGTTCTACCTACTGCCGCGATCGCCGATCGAGGACGATGTCGCCTTCACCGAGCATCTGGCCAAGGACAAGGTGTTCGTCCTGCCGGGGACGCTCGTGGAGATGCCCGGCTGGTTCCGCATCTCGATCACGGGCAACGACGACATGGTGGAGCGAGCCCTGCCCATCCTCGAGCGGGCGGCGAAGGCGGCTCGCTGACGCCGTAACGCCGTGTCGATCGAGCTCTCGGCGCGCGACCGGGCGATGCTCGACGGCGAGCTCGGCGAGGCCGCACGGCTGGCCATGCGGATCGTGGCCGACCTGGCCGGGGTGATGGAAGCCGAGCGGCTGATCGACGTGGCGTCGGCGCACGTCGACGGATGCCTCTATCACGGCCCGGCCGGCCTGGAGTTCGCGGAGCGCCTTGTGGCCGGGGGCGCGGCGGTCTCGGTTCCGACGACCCTGAACACCGGCTCGCTCGACCTGCTCCATCCCGAGCTGGTCCGGGAGACGCCGGAGCGGGCCAGCGCGGCCCGCCGGCAGATGGACCTGTACGTGGCGATGGGATGCCGCGCCACCTGGACGTGCGCGCCGTACCAACTGCCCGGCCGCCCAAGCCTCGGCCAGCAGATCGCCTGGGCCGAATCGAACGCCATCGTGTTCGCCAACTCGGTGCTCGGCGCCAGGACGAACCGCTACGGGGACTTCATCGACATCTGTGCGGCGATCACCGGGCGCGTGCCGGACGCCGGCCTGCACCGCGAGGAGAACCGGCGCGCTGACGTCGTCTTCCGTCTCTCGAGGATCTCCGATCGGTTGCTCGAGGAGGACGTCCTGTACCCGGTGCTCGGGCAGGTGGTGGGCAGGGAAGCCGGCAACGCGGTGGTGGCCATCGAGGGCCTCCCAATCGACACCACCGAAGACCGACTGAAGGCCCTCGGGGCCGCGGCCGCGTCGTCCGGTTCGGTGGCGCTGTTCCACGCCGTTGGCATCACGCCCGAGGCGCCGACCCTCGAGGCGGCGCTCGGCGGGCACCGAGCGTCACGCACCGTCGAGATCACTCCGGAGCGGCTCCGGGCCGCTCGAGACGAGCTCAGCACGACGTCGCGGGAGGATCTGGCCGCGGTGAGCCTGGGGACGCCCCACTTCTCGCTCGCCGAGTTCGAAGCGCTGATGCCGCTCCTCGACGGCATCCGGGTGGACCCACATGTGGACCTGTTCATCTCGACCGGCCGAGACGTCCTGTCGGAGGTGGAACGTCGGGGCTGGCTCTCCCACGTTCGAGCGGCCGGCGCCCGGATCGTCACGGACACGTGCACCTACATCACGCCGATCATGCGAGTGAAGGACGGCTCGGTCATGACGAACTCCGCGAAGGCCGCCTGGTACGCGCCGATGAACGTCGGCGCCGAGGTGGTGTTCGGGAGCCTCGCGGAGTGCGTACGTTCCGCGGTGAGCGGCCGCGTCTGGCGCGACGAGCGCCTGTGGGCCGATGAGTGAGGGCCGAGCCCTAGTCACCGGGGAGGCCCGAGGGCCGGCGCTGGTCCTTGACGAGCCGCTGAGCTTCTGGGGCGGTGTGGATCCGGAGACCGGGCGGGTGATCGACGTGCACCATCCGCAGCTGGGGGTCAACGTGACCGGGCGCGTGCTGGTCATGCCGTCGGGCCGGGGTTCGAGCTCCAGCTCAAGCGTGCTGGTCGAGTCGAGCCATGCCGGCACTGGACCGGTCGCCATCGTGATGCGGGAGCCCGACCCGATCATCGCGCTGGGCGCCATCGTGATCCGCGAGCTGTTCGGAACCCGTTTCCCCGTCGTCGTGGTCGACGAGGCCGCGTACCGCTCGCTTCGAAACGATGCGATCGTGATCGTGCGAGCGGACGATGCCGGTGCCGTCGTGAAGCCGCAATGACCTTCTTCGATGTCGCGAATGAGGTGCTCGGCGTGGACGCGGCACCCGTGGCCATCGGGCGGGCGACGGCGAAGGCCCGGGATCGTGGGATCGAGGCGGAGTTCGTCGCGTGGGATGCTCTACGCGTCGCAGAGCTCGGCCGGACCTTCGACACCGTCATCGACGTGGGCCTGTTCCATTCGTTCCAGGACGAGGAGCGGCCGGTGCCCGCGCACAACCTCCACGCCGTGCTCGAGCCGGGCGGTCGCTACTTCATGCTGTGCTGGAGCGAGCGCAACGAGCGCGGCTACGGCCCGCGCCGCGTGACGCAGGCGGAGATTCGCGAGACGTTCGCCGAGGGCTGGACCGTGGACTCGATCGAGGACGCCTCCTTCGAGACGAACGTGGCCGACTGGTCGATCCACGCCTAGCTGGCCCGCATCACCCGAACCTAAGCCCGGCAGGGCTGCCCTCCCTCGCCGCTTATTGCCCCGTCACAGCGAACCACGCCGTCGCCGATGGCCCGACGAAGATGATCGGGGCGAAGCACGGGCTCGGCAGGCTGATGATCGCCTCGATCTTGGAATCGCCCGTCGTGGTCGCCGGAAAGGGATCGGTCGGGACGTTCGCGGTGGCGGCAGCTCCGTCCACGATGGTCAGGCAACTCACGATCGCCCGGAAGAACGGGACCGGGTTCGTTCCCCTCAGGGCGGGAGGAACGGGCGCCCCGTTCAGCAGGACC